>DASVFC010000559.1:0-7613 GCA_036380235.1 Vicinamibacterales bacterium | reverse complement strand
CATCTCGTTGTCGCCGCGTGACGCGGCGTTGTGGACGGCGGTGTTGCCGTCTTCATCCTCGGCGTTCACGTCGGCGCCGACTTCTTCGACGAGATACTTCACCGCCGCCATCATCCCGGTCGGCGCGAAGCGATGCGCGTTGCCGGCGAAGCCTTCGCTGTATCCCGCACCAGCCGCGGCAACGAGCGGCGGCGTGCCGGGACCGCCGGTCGGCAGCGGCGGCCGCGCCATCGGATCGGCGTCGCTGCCGCCGCGCGTGCCGCCCTGGAAGTTGCCGCGCTGCGCGACGCGCATCGTCGGGATCTGCGGATCGGCACCGTGCTCGATCAGCATCTTCATCGCCGCAATGTCGCTGGCGTAGGCGGCGCGCCAGAACGGCGTAGCGCCCGAATCATCGGTGCGCAGAAGATCGAAGTTGTATTGCGTGAACCAGGTGTTGCGATTGGTGCGCGCGTTCGGATCGGCGCCCTTGTCGAGCAGCTTCTTCATCAGCTCGAGATAGCCGATCTTCTGCTGCAGGTAGGCGCGCGGCTGCGGGTAGAAGGAGCGCGGCTGCCATTGCACGTTGACCACGGCATACAGCGGCGTGACGCCGCCTTCGCTGGCGAGCGTAGGATTGGCGCCGTTGTCGAGCAGCATGCTGACCAGATCGAAATGGCCGTTGATCGCGGCCACCAGCACCGGCGTCGTCTTGTCGCCCGCGCCCCGCTGGTTGATGTTGGCGCCGGCCTTGATTAAGGCTTCCGCGGTCGCCATCGCGCCCTGGCGCGCCGCAAAGTGCAGCGGCGCGAGGCCGCCGTGCTTGCCGATCAACTCGTTGTAGTTGAACGGACGCGTGACACCCGGCACATCATTGGGATTGGTCGGCTGCTGCGGACGCGGCACGCCGTTCTGATCGGTATCCAGCTCCATCGTCAGCTTGGCAAAGTCCTCGACGCGCGAGGTCGCGTGCAGGTCGGCGCCGCGGGCGATCAGCAGCTTGACCACGTCAACGCGATCGGACGCGGCGGCGAACATCAGCGCCGTCTGCCCGTTCGCGGTTTCCTTCACGTTTGGCTCCGCGCCGTTCTCGATCAGGATGCGCACCGCGTCGACGTTGCCGGAGTGGGCCGCATGCATCAGCGCGGTGGCGCCAGTTGCGGTCAGGGCGGACACCTGTGCGCCCGACGTCACGAGCGGCGCAATCACGTTTGCGTGCCCCATCTGCGCGGCGAGGTGGAGCGGCGTATAACCGCCGATGCGCGTCTTGGCGCCGGTGTTGGCACCGGCATAGAGCAGCATCTGCGCGAGCTCGGCGTCGCCGTTGAGCGCGGCATGATGCAGGGCGGTCATGCCATCGCCCTGCGCGCCATTAACGTCGCCGCCTTCCTTGATCAATTTGCGGATGCTGGCGGTGTCTTTGGCCTGTGCGGCATCAGCGATTGGTGAACGCGATTGCGCTCCAACGACGCCGGTAAAAGCCGCAACGACAACTAACGCGAGGAGTTTTTTCATATGCGTCCATCGCCGGTCTAAAGACCCGGCTCCACCTCGACAAACGCCAGGTCTTCCGCCTCCGCCAGGGCTACGAGCGGACAGGAACGACCCGGCGCCACGTACTTACTCCGCGACGGTGCTCGCTGGGGCGGAATTCAGATCCATCACCGCGCTGCTGTCGCCGAACTGATTGAGCTCGAGGCCCACGCCGCGAAGCGCGGCGAGCATCGCGTTGGCCATCGGCGTGCCGTCGGCGGCCTTGATGTGCATGTTGCCTTTCAACGCGCCGCCGGCGTGACCCGCGAACAGCAGCGGGCAACGCTTGTGGTTGTGCACGTTGGAGTTGCCCATCGGCGATCCGTAAACCAACAGCGAATTCTCGAGCAGGTTGCTGTCGCCGTCCTTCGTTTCCTTCAGCTTCTTCATGAAGTACGGCAGCAGGCTGACGTGGTACTTGTTGATCTTGGCGAGATCGAGGATGCGCTCTTCCCGTTCGCCGTGATGCGAGGCGATGTGGAAGCCGGTATTGACGCCGGTCTCCGGGTAGACGCGATTCGAGACGTCGCGGCTCAACTTGAACGCGGTAACGCGGGTCAGGTCGGCGGCAAACGCGAGCACCTGCATGTCGAACATCAGCTTAACGTGCTCGTCGTATGAGTCGGGCACCCCGATCGGCGCACCTGGCAGGTCGCGTGCCTCGCCCGAGGTGTTCTGCGCTTCGACCTTCTGGATGCGGCGCTCGATCTCGCGAACGTCATCGAGATATTCGCCGAGCCGCGCCTGGTCCGCAGGTCCGAGCTTCGACTTCAGCTGGTTGGTCGACTGCGTGACCCAGTCCAGGATGCTGCGGTCGCGACGGCGGCGTGCGGCGCGCGCCTCGGGCGTGGCGCCGATGCCGAACAACTGATCGAACACCGCGCGCGGATCGCGGATCATCGGCAGCGGGTCTTCTTCGGTCGCCCAGCTGATCGAGTCGGTATACGCGCACGAATAACCGTAGAAGCAGCCACCGGCCTGGTCGACGTTCTCGATACACAGCTGCATCGACGGAATCGGCGTCTCCTGCCCATACTTCTGCGCGAACAACTGATCGAGCGAGGTGCCGGCCTTGAGATCCGACCCCTGGGTCTGCTTGGGATGCGACTGCGTCAGGAACACCGCCGCCGAGCGGAAGTGATCGCCGCCAATCTCCGGTGGCGAGAACGCCTCGGCCATCCGCACGTCGGTGTTGCTGACGATGGTGATGTAATCGCGCCACGGTTCGAGCGGCGCCATCGCGGTGGGGCTGAGATCGAACGCCGAGCCGGTGGCCGCCGGCGCCCACAGGTTCTTGGTGGCGCCGAACGCGGTGCTGCCGGCCGCGCCGTGCACCATTTCCATCGCGACGAGGCGCACCTTGCGCGACTGCGCCGAGACGCCGGCGGGCAACATCGCATCGAGGAACGGAAGCGCGATGGTAGCGCCGATCCCTTTCAGGACGGTGCGGCGATCGAGTTTCTTGTGCGTGATCAGATGCATGGTTATTGTCCGGCGGCAACGGTCGTTGACTGATCGGTCACCTTGCCCATCGTGAACAACGGGCTGGTGGCCACTCCCTGGACGAACGCGGAAATCTTCAGGTTCTTCTTCTCGGCGTCGCGAATGATCCGGCGCACGGCCCACATATCGTTGGCGTCGATGCGGCGGCCGAGCGCATAGGTCAGCAGGTGCTCGGTGAAGCTGAGGAGCACCGCATCCTGGTGCTTCAGCAGTGCGCTGCGCAGCCCGTTCGGGCCGCTCATCGGCGTGCCGTCGTAGAGCGTGCCGCTGGGATCGACGGCCATGCCGGCATCCTTGATGCGGTACTTGCCGGTGACGTCGAAGTTCTCGAGCGCGAGGCCCAGCGGATCGATCACGCGATGGCACGAGGTGCACTGCGGATTCTTGCGGTGCTCTTCCATGCGCTCGCGCACGGTCAGCACCTTGCCGGCCACTTCGCCCTTGGTTTCCTCGAGGGCGGGCACGTTCGGCGGCGGCGCGGGCGGCGGCGAGCCCATCATCACTTCCATCACCCACTTGCCGCGCATCACCGGCGACGTGCGATCGGCAACGGACGTCAACACCAGCACGCTGCCATGCGTCAGGATGCCGCGCCGCTCGGCGGGCAGCGTGACGCGGCGGAAGGCGTTGCCGGTCACGTTCGGAATCCCGTAATGACGCGCGATGCGCTCGTTGACGAACGAGTAATCGGCGGTGAGCAAATCGAGCAGGCTGCGATCTTCGCGGACCAGGCTGTCGAAGAACAGCTCCGATTCCTTGATGAACGCATCACCGAGCGTGCGATCGAAATACGGATACGCAACCGCATCGGGCAGCACCGTATCGACGTCGCCAAGACGCAGCCACTGACGCGCGAACCGGGTCGACAGCGCCTCGGAACGCGGATCGGCGAGCAAGCGCGCGACCTGCTTTTCATACACACCAGGTGCGCTCAATCGGCCCGAGGCCGCAATCTTCTTCAGCTCCTCGTCCGGAGAGGCAGCCCAGATGAAATACGACAGCCGCGACGCCAGTTCCATGTCGCCGAGACGATAGGACTGCCCAGCCCGTAAGGTGCCAGGCGTGCTTTCGAGACGGAACAGGAACTGCGGGCTGGCGAGGATCGCTTCGAGCGCGCCGCCGATCGCGTACTCGAAATCGCCCTCCTTGCGGCCGTCGGTGTAGAACTTCATCAAGCCATTGAAGTCGCGCTCGCTGATCGGACCGCGGAATGCCTGTGTCGCGATGCTGCGGATGATCTTCCCGGCGCACGCCGGCTCGTCGGCGGCGCTGGTCGGGCGGCACGTGAAGATCTTGCGCCGGCTCAACGTGTCGGAGATGCCGGTCACGTTGTAGGGTCCGACGATGCTGAAGTCCTTGACGTGCGGGAGCGTGGTGATGCCAACCGCGACGCCGATCTGCGTGTCGGCGAGCGTGTGATCGATCGGCGCGATCAGATCGTTCACCGGTCCTTCGAAGCGCTGGATGAACGCCGCCGTCACGCGGCGGACGCCGGCCTTGACGTGCATTGGCGGCGTCTTCAACGACAGGCCGGTGGTGGTCTCGGCCATGCGCGGGTCGATGTTCATGACCGCCTTGCGCTCGCCGTCGACCGAAATCTCCACTTGCTCACCCTGGTTCGGACCGCCGAACAAGACGCCGCAGGCGTTGCTGTGCAGTTCGACCTTGAACACGTAGTCGCCGTCGGCCGGGAAGTTGTGCGGGGTGGACACGCCGCCGCGCGTGCCGAACGGCGCGCCTTCGACCCGCGTCAGCTGCGACGCCGTCTTCGGCACGCGGTAATTCGTTTCGGTCGCCGCTGCTTCGGGGTCGCCAATCGCGAGGGCGGTGACCTTGGCCGCCGCGCGCAGGTAGCTTTCGAGCAGCGTCGGCGAGAACGCCTGCGAATCGGCGACGTTGTCGAAGCCGTTGCTGATCGTGTCTGCGGGCAGCAGCGCGGCAACGTCGACGTCGATGCCGAACATGTCTTTCACCGCGCGCGCGTACTCGGCGCGGTTGAGACGCTGGAACGGGCGCGAGCCGGGATTCGGATTGGTCAACGCGGCGCGATCGACGCGGGATTCGAGCGCCACTGCGAGCGCCTTGATCTGCGCGGGCTCGGGCCGGCGGGCGCCGGCCGGCGGCATCATGCCCGCCCGCAGCTTGCGGATCATCTTCTCGCTGACTTCAAGATGCTCGCTCGCCTTCGCGGCGTCGAAGGAGGCGAGGGAAAGCTGTCCGGCCTTGGCGCGATCGTTGTGGCAGGTCACGCAGTACTGCTTGACCATCGCGGTTTGCTCGGCGGGGCCGAAGGTGGGGGCGTGAGACACGGCGGGTGCAACGGGTGCAGCGGGTGCAGCGGGTGCAGCGGGTGCAGCGGGTGCAGCGGGTGGCTTGGTCGTCGGAGCCTGCCCTTCGACTCGCGCTTGACCACTTTCAGTCGTCAAACGCTCGCTCAGGACGGTCGCGGGCAATACTGCGGCGACCGCGGCCAGCAACGATGCAGTAACAAGTCGTCTCATCGGTTTTCCAGCGGACAAAATCTGCCGCCAGTATAGCCGTTTAAGTGCTTCTAATTCAGAGACATCCGGTTACACCGCGGTGGCATAAATCGCGGGCGAGCCAAGCTCGGCCGGGAGCAACGGCATAGGTTCGTCGTGATCGAGAAACTCGCGGCAAATGCCGTGAAATTCGGCCGCGGTTTGCGATCGCCGAATCCGGTGCAGGAACGCGCCCGGCACGCCCTCGCCGAGGTAGTTCAGGAACTTCTTCATCCGCTCGCACTGCGTTTTTTCAGGCCGGTCCGGCTGCGTTTCCGTGTCCCACAAGGCACGGATGTAGCCGGCGACATCCCGGCCGGTCGGAACGGATACAGGTTCGCCCCGCAGGCGTTGCCGAATCTGATTGAAGAGCCAGGGGCTGCGGATGGCGCCGCGGCCGATCATCAATCCGGCCGCTCCCGTCTCCGCCAGCAACTGCTCCGCCTGCTCTGCCGAGTACACGTGGCCGTTGGCGATCACCGGACAGTTCATGGTGTCCACCGCCTGGCGGATGCGACTGTAGTGCACCGGCAGCCGATACATCTGCGCCACGGTGCGCGCGTGCACGGTCAAAGCGTCGAGCGAGTGCTTGCGGAAGATCGACAGCAGGCGATCGAACTCCGAGCCGTCCGCGAAACCGATCCGCGTCTTCACCGTGAACTTGATTCGCACCGCGTCCCGCAGCGCGCCAAGGATCGCGTCGATCCGCTCGGGCTCACGCAGCAACCCGCCGCCGGCGCACTTGCGATAGACGATCGGAGCGGGACATCCGAGGTTCAAGTCGATGGCCGCGATTGGTAACTGCTGGAGGAAGTTTGCAGTGCGCACCAGGTCGGCAATGTCGTTGCCGATCATCTGTGCCACGACGGGGCGTCCGGTGGAGTTCCCGGTGATCGCCTTGACGATCTTGCGCTCCGGCGTTGACGAAGAGTGGACGCGAAAATATTCCGTCCAGTAGACGTCGGCGCCGCCGTACTGATGGATCAGCGTCCAGAACTTGCCGTCGGTGACTTCCTGCATCGGTGCCAGCGCCAGGAGCGGCGCCGGCTTATCGCTTGAGAAGAACATAGAGCCCGGGCAGATACGCGATCGACCACGCGACGAAATGGCGAACCACCGAGAAATTGTCCGGCGGCCACCCGCGATACAACTGGAACAGCACGATGCCGAACCCGATCGCGGCGACAACGGCGGTGATGATGCCGCGTCCGATGGCCGTCGCGAGGTTGAAACGGTTATCGAGATGCATCTGCAGCGTCGCGAGCATGACCCAGAGCAGCAGCCACGACACCAGCATCATGTTGTAGCCGCCGAGCGGCGCCAGCGCGTAGAACGACAGCGCGGCGAGGACGCCGCTCGCCAGGCCGCCGAGCAGGCCGACGCCGATCTTCCCTTTTCGCCAGCCGAGATAGGCGCCAAGCGCCGCGAAGAGGACCGCGCCGTGGATCGATCCCGACAGCACCTGGTGCCCCGGGATGTCCAGAAACCAGACGTAGTCGGCGATGGTGCTGAGGGTGGCCAGCAGCAGCGATCCAATCAGCGCGGGCATCATACGCGCAGGTCCGTGCTTATCGGCCGGCGGCCGCGCGGCCGATCTTGATCATCTCGTCGGCTTGCGCGCCCTGTCCGAGAATCGCCGAGAAGCCTTCCTTGATGCGCTGTTCGACGTCCTTGACGGTGGCCGGCAGCATGTTCGCGATCTTCACGCGCTTGGTCTCCACCAGCACCTGTTGCGTCCCCGCTTCCGCACCAGCGCGATCGCCGCCCAGCGCCTGCGCGAGGCTGCCGATGCCGCACGCGAGAATGCTCACCCCCTTGAGATCGGCAATTTCCTTGCGTTGCGCGATCGCCTTGGGATCTTCAAGCATCAGCATCGCCAGCTTGGTGCCTTTCGGGTTCGACGGTGACCAGACGTTCGCTTTCGCCGCGTCGAAGAAACTCAGCGCCAGCTTTGCTTCGTCGAGATCGCGAATGTGCGGAATGGTGACGCCATCAGCGCCCGCATCGAGGATCTCCTTGACGCGCGCTTTCGTGGTTTCGGCGCCGTCCTTGCTGATCGGCGGGATGCGGACGATGAGC
>DASVFC010000558.1:0-5271 GCA_036380235.1 Vicinamibacterales bacterium | reverse complement strand
CATCTCTCGGCGCGGCTGAAGTTCATGGTGACGTACGGCACCACGGTGATGTGGGCGCTGGCCTCGCCTGCGAAGATGGCGCGGCGCATCGAATGGGCGACGCGGCACCACTTTGCCGATATCAGCGGCATCCAGGCGCCGGCGCTGGTCATCACTGGCGAGCCTGGCCTGGATCGCGTCGTTCCCGTCGACGTCACCCGTCGGTATCTCGACGAACTGCACACCGCGAGTCACGTCGTACTTGAACGGACCGGACATAACGGGCTGGTGACGCGGCCCGATGAATTTGCCCACTTGCTTGGAAGGTTTGTGGATGGCTGCCGATTTTCTTCGTGAGATCCCGGGCCCGGCGGGCCCGCTCGAAGCGTTGCTCGACCTCCCGGAGGGCGAACCGCGAGCCGTGGCCGTCTTCGGCCATCCGCACCCGCTCCATGGCGGAACGATGCATACGAAGGCCTTGTATCAGGCGGCCAAAGCCATGCCGCGCATTGGCGTGGCGGCCTTGCGGTTCAATTTTAGAGGCGTCGGCAGCAGCACGGGCACGTTCGATTCCGGCCCCGGCGAGAAGGACGACTTCCGTGCCGCGCTGTCCTATGTCGAGCAGCGATTTCCCGACCTGCCGATATGGGCCGCGGGCATGTCTTTCGGATCATGGATCGCGCTCACTGTCGGCGCCGAAGATCCACGCGTGTCTCTGCTGCTCGCCGTGGCGCCACCGATCGATCGCTACGACTTTGAGGTGCTGAAAACCAGCACGCTGCCGAAGTTCATCGTCCACGGCGAAAACGATGAGCTGATCTCAATCAAGGAGATCCGGAAGTTTTACGCGCAGATCCCCGAGCCGAAGGAGCTCGTCACGATCGAGGACGCGAATCATTTGTTCGAAGGCAAGACGTCGCTGGTCGGCGAGGCCGTTGCAGACCTGCTCGCTGACTTCAACACCGTTCGTACGTAAGGGCGGGTCTTTTTGTCGGTACGTGGAGGCGGGTCTTTGGACCGGCCTGGAGAACACAACATGCAAGACGCAGTTATCGTTTCCGCCGTTCGCACCGCGGTCGGCAAGGCGCCGAAAGGCACGCTCAGCGTGATGCGGCCAGACGAGCTCGCCGCCGCGGCGATCAGGGGCGCGCTGGCGCGCGTACCGGAGCTCGAAGCGAGTTCGATAGACGACGTGATTCTCGGCTGCGCGATGCCCGAGGGCGAGCAGGGCCTCAACGTCGCGCGCATCGCCAGCCTGCGCGCCGGCATTCCCGTTGAAGCCTCTGCCGTCACCGTCAACCGCTTCTGCTCCTCGGGATTGCAAGCGATCGCCTACGGGGCGGAGAAGATCATGCTCGGCCAGGCGCGTGCGGCGGTGGCCGGGGGCACAGAGTCGATGAGCATGGTGCCCATGGGTGGCAACAAGGTGGCGCCGAACCCTCAGCTGGTGTCGAGTTATCCCGATGTCTACTTGAGCACCGGCCTCGTTGCCGAGAACCACGCGCGCGAGTCCAAGGTCTCGCGGCACGAGCAGGACGAGTTCGCGCTGCGCAGCCATCAGCGCGCCGTCGCTGCGATCGAGAACGGTCATTTCAAGAACGAGATCGTCCCGCTCACCGTTCGCGTCGTCCAGAGCAACGGCGGCAGGCCGGCGGTGAAGGAACTCAGCTTCGATACCGACGAAGGGCCGCGGCGCGACACGTCGCTCGATGCGCTGGCGAAGTTGAAGCCCGCGTTTCACGTCAGCGGCACCGTTACCGCCGGTAATTCGTCGCAGACCAGCGACGGGGCCGCAGCGGTGATTGTCACATCATCGGAGCTCGCGAAAGAGCGCGGCCTCACGCCGCTGGCCCGGTTCGTCGGCTACGCCACAGCCGGCGTCGCGCCCGAGCTGTTCGGCATCGGACCAGTGCCGGCCATCCGCAAGGTGTTAAAGCAGACCGGGCTGAGCCTCGATCAAATCGATCTGATCGAGCTCAACGAAGCTTTCGCCGCGCAGGCGCTGGCGTGCATGAAGGAACTCGATCTCGATCCGGAGAAGGTCAACGTCAATGGCGGCGCCATCGCGCTCGGGCATCCACTCGGCTGCACCGGCGCGAAGCTGACCGCGACGCTAATAAACGAAATGCATCGCCGCAAGGCGAAGTTCGGAATGGTCACGATGTGCGTGGGCGGCGGCATGGGCGCGGCAGGAATCTTTGAACGTATTTAGTGAGTTCGGTAGCTGATAACGGGTACCCGAAAGCAGAGGTCATATGTCGAGCGCAACAAGCGAACAGGTAACCAAGGGCGGCGCGTGGCTGGTCGGCGAGACCGATCCGGCAACGGTCATGACCCCGGAGAAGCTCACCGAAGAGCACAAGCTGATCAGGCAGACGGCCTCGGAGTTCATCCGCGGCGAAGTGATCCCGGTGAACGATCGGCTCGAGCAGAAGGACTGGAACCTGCAGCGCGAACTGGTCAAGAAGTGCGGCGAGCTCGGCCTGCTCGGCACCAACATTCCGGAACAATATGGCGGCGTCGATCTCGACAAGATCGCGACGCTGGTGGTCTCCGAGGCGATTGCCGAACATGGCTCGTTCGCAGCGACGTTCGGAGCACAGGCGAACCTCACGATCCTGCCGATCTACATGTTCGGCACCGAGGCGCAGAAGCAGAAATACCTGCCGGGCCTGGTGTCCGGCGAGTTGGTTGGGTCGTATTGCCTGAGCGAATCGGGCTCGGGCTCGGACGCACTGGCCGCCAAGACACGGGCGATGAAGCAGGCCGATGGCAGCTTCATCATCTCCGGCGAGAAGATGTGGATCACCAACGGCGGCTTCGCCGATATCTACGTCGTCTTTGCCAAGGTCGACGGCGAACACTTCACCGCCTTCATCGTCGAACGCAAGTGGGCGGGTGTGTCGAGCGGCAAGGAAGAGCACAAGCTCGGCTTGCACGGTTCGTCGACGACGCCGGTGATCCTGCAGGACGTCAAGGTGCCGGCAGACGCGGTGCTCGGCGAGATCGGCAAGGGCCACAAGGTGGCGTTCAACGTGCTCAACTTCGGCCGTTTCAAGCTGGGCGCGATGTGTTCCGGCGGAGCGCGCCGCACAATCCAGGAAGGCGTGAAGTACGCGTCCACACGCAAGCAGTTCGGCGTCGCCATCGCCACCTTCGGCGCCATCAAGCACAAGCTGGGCGAGATGACGGCGCGGCAGTACGCGCTCGAAAGCATGATGTATCGCACCGCCGGCCTGATCGATCAGCGCATCGCCTCGACGCCAGACAAGAAGGCCGACGACCCGAGGCCGATGCTGGCCGCGCTTGAAGAGTTTGCGGTCGAGGCCTCGATCGCCAAGGTGCTCGGCAGCGAGACGCTCGACTACATCATCGACGAGAACCTCCAGATCCACGGCGGCAACGGATTTGTTCGCGATTATCCGGCCGAAGGGCACTACCGCGATGCGCGCGTCAATCGCATCTTCGAGGGCACCAACGAGATCAACCGCCTCTTGATTCCCGGCATGTTGATGAAGAAAGCAGTCAAGGGCGAGCTGCCGTTGATGGCGGCGGCAAAGGCGCTGCAGGACGAGATCATGAGCCCGTCGATGAGCGTGCCCGACGACAACGACGGCGTGCTCGGCGCCGAGACCCGCGCTTGCGTCACCTTCAAGAAGGTTGTGTTGATGGTGGCGGGGACCGCGATGCAGCGCTACGGCATGAAGATCGAATCGGAACAGGAAGTGTTGAGTTATCTGGCCGACATCCTCATCGACACCTACACCGCCGAAAGCGCCGTGCTGCGCGCGCGCGACGCGGTGGCACGCAAGACCGGCAACGGCGACCTGCATCAACAGGCGGCGAGCATCACGGTGAACGAAGCCGCTGGGCGGATTGAGCTCGCGGCCCGCAGCGCGCTGGCGGCAATGGCCGATGGCGACACTTTGCGGACGCAGCTGGCGGCGTTGCGGCGGCTTCTGAAAATTACGCCGGTTAACACGGTCGCGATGCGCCGGCAGCTCGCCGACGCCGTCGTGTCGGCCGGCGGCTACGTCTTCTAGAACACGAGATACGACGGCGCCTTCACCGATTCGATGAAGAGGACGCCGTCGTATTGGTTCCGCGGAACGATGCGGAACGCGTTGACGCCCCACTCACGCTGCAGCGTCGAGTTGAACATCCAGCTGTTGCCCTCGTGGCGCTGCTGAAACAGGAAATCTATGAACAGTACCGGAGCGCCGGTGCTGTTCATGACCCATTCCATCGAATCAACCGGGCCTGGACTGATGGAATAGACCGCGCGGTTGTTCTGCGCCGCGGTGCCGCGATTCATATAAAAGCCGATGGTATAGAGCTGATCGCGAAAGCGCTCGCGTACCCACTTGCCCATGGTTGGCGGAGCGTCGGCGGCCGTCGCCATGTGGTCGTGGCGGATGTGAAAGTTGTGCGCCCACACCATGATCTTGCGTCCTTGATACAGGTCGTTGGCCAGAAACGTCAGGTTGTTGGCCATGCCGAAATCGCGGATGGCGACGCCGCCTTCCTCGCGATTCGCTGAGGGCCCGCTGCCGATGCGGGTCTGCTCCATGTAGCGCAGCATCGAGTAGGCCGCCTTCTCGGCGACGATCGGCGCCGCACGGCCAAACCGTTCAGACAGTACGTCGCGGTGCTGCTCGAAGAACAGCTCGAGACTGCCATAGAACTCCGTCAACCGTGCCTGGTTGGTGGTGGCGTAATTGGCGGCATTGCCGCTGGTATAGATGCCGTCGATGTGCTGACGATCGGTGGCTTCAACTGTCGAGGCTCGCGCCGGATCGATTGCGCGCACCAGTTCAGCGAAGAAAGCCGGCCGCGATGCCACGCCAAGGCGCGTGCTCATCTGCGTATCGAACCCTGCGAGCGTCAGTGGGCGGGCCGTACCGCGCGTTGACTTGATGTATTCGAACAGCGGCAGGACCTCGTCGGTGTGCCAGACGCCGAAGATGCAGTTGCGCATCAAGGTTGTTGCCGACATCTCCGGCGATCGCGTCATCTGCTCGTTGGCGGCATAGCACTCGTACAAGCCGCTTTCGAATGCGATGACGTCGAAGCCCATCTGCTGATGCAGGAACTTGATCAGCCTGACCTTGGCGTGGTTGAACTCGGCGACGCCATGCCCGCTCTCGCCCAGCTGCACGATCCGGCGATCGCCGAGCAGCGGCTTGAAGAATTGCAGGTCGGCGAACGTATCGACTTCCAACTGTTGCACCGTGGCGATGCGGTGATGATTGGCGCTGGCCCAGCTCACCCAAGCCGAGTTGCCATTCTGCG
>DASVFC010000557.1:0-6458 GCA_036380235.1 Vicinamibacterales bacterium | reverse complement strand
GGACACCAGATCCTGCTCTCGGGCCTGGTGGTGTGCGTGCTGGGCCTGCTGTTCGGCCTGTGGACGTATACGGCGGTGAAGAACCTGCCGGTTCACAAGTCCATGGCCGACGTCTCGGCGATCATCTACGAGACCTGCAAGGCCTACCTGATACAGCAGGGCAAGTTCCTGCTGATCCTGGAGTTGTTCATCGGCACGGTGATGGTGGCGTATTTCTGGCTCACCGGCCTGGAGTTCTCGCGCATCGTCATCGTCATCATCTTCAGCCTGATTGGCATCGCCGGCAGCTACGGCGTGGCGTGGTACGGCATCCGCATCAACACGCTGGCCAACTCCCGCACCGCGTTTGCGAGCCTGCAGGGCAAGGCCTTCCCGGTGTGCGACATCCCGCTGCGCGCCGGCATGAGCGTCGGCATGATGCTCATCTCGGTCGAGTTGCTGTTCATGCTCGCGATTCTGTTGTTCATTCCGGGCGAGTATGCCGGCGCCTGCTTCCTCGGTTTCGCGATCGGCGAATCGCTCGGCGCCTCGGCGCTGCGCATCGCCGGCGGCATCTTCACCAAGATCGCCGACATCGGTTCCGACCTGATGAAAGTCGTGTTCAAGATCAAGGAAGACGACGCGCGCAACCCCGGCGTGATCGCGGACTGCACGGGCGACAACGCGGGCGACTCGGTCGGCCCGACGGCAGACGGCTTCGAGACCTACGGCGTCACCGGTGTGGCGCTGATCATGTTCATCATGCTGGCGGTGAACGATCCTGCCACCCAGGTCCAGTTGCTGGTGTGGATCTTCATGGTCCGCGTCGTGATGGTGGTCGCGTCGGCGGGTTCGTATCTCGTCAACAACGCTATCGCGAGCGGGCGTTATGCCAATGCAGTAAAGATGAATTTCGAAGCGCCGCTGACGTCGCTGGTGTGGCTGACCTCGATCGTGTCGGTCGTTCTGACGTATGTGCTGTCCTACTTGTTGATCCCCAACCTTGGCGGCAGCACCAGCCTGTGGTGGCAGCTGTCGTCGGTGGTGACGTGCGGCACGCTGGCCGGCGCGATCATTCCCGAATTCGTCAAGGTCTTCACCTCGACGCACTCGGGTCACGTCAAGGAAGTGGTGACCTCGTCCCGTGAAGGCGGCGCCTCGCTGAACATCCTGTCGGGCCTCGTTGCCGGCAACTTCAGCGCCTACTGGCTGGGCCTGACAATTATGGGCCTGATGACCGGCGCGTACTTCCTGTCGTCTATGGATCTGTCGTCGGCCATGATCGGCGGCGCGCCGTTGATGGTCGCGCCGGCGATCTTCGCGTTCGGCCTCGTCGCGTTCGGCTTCCTCGGCATGGGCCCGGTGACGATTGCGGTCGACTCGTACGGCCCCGTCACCGACAACGCGCAGTCGGTCTACGAGCTGTCGCAGATCGAGGAGATCCCGAACGTCGATCAGGAAATCCAGAAGCAGTACGGCTTCCCGGTCAACTTCACGGTTGCCAAGGAACTGCTTGAAGAAAACGATGGCGCCGGCAACACGTTCAAGGCGACTGCGAAACCGGTGCTGATCGGCACCGCGGTGGTGGGCGCGACGACGATGATCTTCGCGATCATCATGGCGTTGACGCAGGGCCTCGAGAACCAGGCCTCGATCGCGATGCTGTCGATTCTGCACCCGCCGTTCCTGCTCGGCCTGATTACCGGCGGCGCGGTGATCTACTGGTTCACCGGCGCCTCGATGCAAGCCGTTACGACAGGCGCGTATCGCGCCGTCGAGTTCATCAAGGCCAACATCAGGCTGGACGGCACGACCAAGGCGTCGGTCGAAGACAGCAAGAAGGTGGTCGAGATTTGCACCATCTACGCGCAGCGCGGCATGTTCAACATCTTCCTCGGCGTCTTCTTCTCGACGCTGGCGTTTGCGTTCGTCGAGCCGTTCTTCTTCATCGGCTACCTGATCTCGATTGCGCTGTTCGGCCTCTATCAGGCGATCTTCATGGCCAATGCCGGCGGTGCGTGGGACAACGCCAAGAAGATCGTGGAAACCGAGCTGAAGATGAAGGGCACGCCGCTGCACGACGCGTCGGTCGTCGGCGACACCGTGGGCGATCCGTTCAAGGACACCTCGTCAGTGGCGATGAACCCGGTGATCAAGTTCACGACGCTGTTCGGCTTGCTGGCGGTGGAGCTCGGCGTTTATATCGGCACCGGGTCGGCGCTGACCCTCGGTCTAGCGACGGTCTTCTTTGTAATCAGCATGTATTTCGTTTACCGATCGTTCTACGGCATGCGCATCGAGAACTGATGAGCGTGTAATAGTTCGTCTCTTTCAGCGATTTTGGTCTGTCCTTGAGGATCAACCCGTTGACGGAGGGGTTCAGCTCCAACTAAGCTGAACCCCTTTGTTCGGCTGAGCCGTTTGGGAACATACGAACGGCCATTGAAAGTTGTTCGTTTTGCAGGGAGCAAGGCCGTAATTCCGGTGTCTAATTAAAAGACCAGGACCCTTCGGGGATCTGCCGTAAGCGAGGTTGCGATGCTTGCGCCGCAATCGAGCCGAGGGGATAATCGGCGGTCTTTGTCGTTCGACTTCGCTCACGACTATTCCGAGCGCCGTCGAAGGATGTTTGCCCGTTCGGCGTTGCTCAGGGCTGTCCCGAGCAAGCCGGGAGATGCGAAGTTGAGGAGGAATTAGTGCCACGCGACATGTTTGGTGATGTCGTCGATCCGTCGATCAAGATGGGCAACAAGATGTGGTACACGGTGCCACTGACGATGCTCATTCAGGCGACGGCAGTCGCCGCGTTGATCATTGTGCCGTTGATGGCGACGGGCATGATGCCGCAGCCGCCATCGATGATGGCGTTCGTCGCGGCACCGCCGCCGCCGCCACCACCGCCCCCCCCGCCGCCGCCCCCCGAGGCGAAGGCGCCGCCACCACCGATGGACGTCAGTCCTGACGCGGCGCCGCTCGAGGCGCCGAAGGAAATCAAGGCCGAGACCGGCCTCGAAGCCGGATTCGAACGCGCGTCAGGCGTCGAAGGCGGCATCATCGGCGGCGTCGCCGGCGGTATCACCGGCGGCATTCCTGAACCGCCGCCGCCACCACCGCCACCGGCCGCGCCGGTGCGCGTCGGCGGCAACATCAAGCCGCCCCAGAAGACGCGCGACGTGCGTCCCGTCTACCCGCCGATCGCGCAGTCCGCGCGCGTGCAGGGCATCGTGATCATCGAGGCCACCATCGGCCCCGATGGCTCGGTGAAGGACGCAAAGGTGCTGCGCTCGATTCCGCTGCTCGATCAGGCGGCGCTCGACGCGGTGCGTCAGTGGCAGTTCACGCCGACATTGCTGAACGGTGTCCCGGTGCCGGTCATCATGACGGTTACGGTGCAGTTCACGTTGCAATAGGGACATGTAGCTTGGCCGGCCGCCGCGCCGGTTAGTGGGTTTCATTTTTGGAGGAAAGACGATGAAAGGTCGGATGCTTCAGTTCGGTCGGATTGCCAGTGCCGCGTTCGCGTTGATGCTCGTGAGCACGCCCGCGTTTGCCCAGGAAGGCGGCGGGCTCGACTTCGTCGAGATGTTCGAGCAGATGGGTCCGGCGGCGTGGGCCGTCGCGATCGTGCTGTTCATCATGTCGTTCTGGTCGGTGGGCGTTGCCATTGAGCGCTTCTACACCTACAGCCAGGCGACCAAGCAGTCGAAGATGTACGCCCCGCTCGTGGCCAAGCACCTCAAGGAAGGCCGCCTGAAAGAAGCCATCGCGCTGTCGTCGGCGAAGGAATACCGTTACAGCCACCTCGCCAAGGTCGTGCTCGCCGGTCTGCAGGAGTACCAGTTCCAGCAGGAAAGCGGCGCCAACCTGTCTCGTGAAGACCTGCTCGACACCGTGCGCCGCTCGATTCAGCGCGCCACCGCATTGACCTCGAACGACCTCAAGAAGGGCGTCTCTGGCCTGGCGACCATTGGCGCGACCGCGCCGTTCGTCGGTCTGCTCGGCACGGTGGTCGGCGTCATCAACGCGTTCGTTGGTATCGCGTCGTCGGGCTCGGGTGGTATCGGCGCCGTGTCGGCCGGTATTGCCGAAGCGCTCGTCGAGACCGCGCTCGGCCTGTTCGTGGCCATCCCGGCGGTGTGGTTCTACAACTACCTCTCGGGCAAGCTCGAATTCTTCAACGTCGAGATGGACAACTCGTCGTCGGAGATGGTGGACTACTTTATTAAGAAAACGGCGTAGCGGATTTAGGATGTTAGATGTGAGAAGGCAGATTTATTGGGCGCTGTAATCCGCCAATAAATCTGACTTCTTACTTCTGAAATCTGACATCGAAGGAGATTCACCATGTCAATGGATGTCGGCGGCTCCAAAGGCGGAGTCAAATCGGACATCAACGTCACGCCCCTCGTTGACGTCATGCTGGTGCTTCTGATCATCATGATGATCGTCGCACCGCTGTTGCAGAAGGGCGCCGACGTCAAGCTCCCGCTCGCCGCGAACACCGCGGAAAAGCCGGAGACGCAGGATCAGACGGTCCTCGCTGTGGACAAGAACGACCGCTACTACATCAACGGCCTGCCCGTCCGTAAGGAGGAGCTGCGCACGAAGATGGAGGAGGTCCTCGAAACCAAGAAGGAGCGCATCGTCCTGATCAAGGCCGACGAGGACGCGCGCTACTCCGCGGTAATGGACGCGATGGACGAAATGCGCGCCGCCGCGATCGAAGACATTGGTTTGATCACCGATCCGAAGTCACGACAGGGTCTGCTTGGCGGGGGAGGTAACTAATGGCTCACGCCCACATGCACCACGGCGCGGATCGCGTCGTCAAGGCGAAGAAGCTCGAAGTCTCGGCGGACATGAACATCACGCCGATGATCGACGTGCTGCTCGTGCTGCTCGTGATCTTCATGGCCGCCCTGCCGCTGTCGCAGCGCGGTCTCGACATCAACCTGCCCGCCGAGACCAAGAGCTCGAACCAGAGTCAGGTCGACGTCTCGCAGATCATGGTCGAGTACACCGCCGAGCGGAAGATCTCGATCAACAACCAGGACGTCCAGGTGGCGGAACTCGAGGATCGGCTGCGCACGATCTTCGAAGAGCGCAAGGACAAGACCCTGTTCATCGCCGGCGCCGGCACGCTCACCTACGGCGACATCGTCGAGGTGATCGACGCCGCCAAGGGCGCGGGCGTCGAGAAGGTCGGCATCATCACCGAGGGCATGCGTCGCGCGGCGGCGAACCCGGGCCGTGTAGGCGGCAACTAAGAGCGTCGTTTGAGGACGTGGCGCCGGGTCTGAAGACCTGGCGGACTTTGGAAGGGCGGGTCCAGCACCCGCCCTTTTCGTTTGTACGGCCGTCTCAACCTCCAGGAGGCCCCATGCACATCGCGCCTTTGCTCGTCGCCGTAACCGTTGCTGCCGGCGCTCCGGCCCCCCAGCAGCCCTCGACGACGCCCGCCACCGTCACGCTCCAGATCGTTGATGCCACCTTTGCAGAAACCCTGGCTACCATCTCCAAGGTCAGCGGCATCGAGATCCGCGTCGATGAGGCCGTGCCGGTTGAAGTGAAAGAACGGAAATTACCGCACGTGAACTTCGTCAACGCACGTGTCGACGATGCGCTCGCATTCCTCGCGAAGCACCTGACCGTAAAGGTTGAAGTCGTCGACGAGAAGACCGTCGTGATCAAGCTCCCGAAGTAAGGCGCACCCTCAGCGGGCTCACTCCTTCAATCGCGCGCCACCATTACTGCGCGACTACGACTGCGGCTTCGCGGCGCCGACTTCCTTGAGCTCGGGCAGCGTCGGGTCGGCCTTCTTCCATATCTCGCGCAGTTCCGCGTAGGCACGGTCGGCCGTCGCTTGATCCTTCACCGCTCGCGCGGCGCGCGCCAGGCCAAGCAGCGACAGTGCCCGTTTTGGGTTCCGCTTCAGCGACAGCTCGAGCGCCTCGATCGCTTCCTTGGGCCGGCGCAGATCCATCAGCATCTCGCCCACTTGCTCGTTGACCGGCTTGATCGGAATCGGCGGTCCGAACTCGAACGGCAGCCCGGCCTCGACGACGGCGGCCTGGCGGGCAAGGACGAGGGCCTCTTCGCGGCGGCCTTCCGAGAACAGCAGCAGCGCCTCGAGTTGCTGGGCCATCACCTGCGGGACGCGGATGTCGGAGCCGCCAGCCGTGGGGAGGCCGACGGCCGCATGCGCCGCGTGCTCGGTAACCTGCGTCGTTGCGGTGCCTGGGACGCCTGGCGTGCCGGCGGCGCCAACCGGCGAGGGCTTGCCCGGCGGGTTCACGGCCACTGGGCCGGGCGCCGGCGCAATTGGCTTCACGCCGGGCGGCAGCGGCTTTGCGCCGGCTGATGGCGACGGACGAACCGGCGCGAGGTTGACCGGCGCCGATTCCATCAGCTGCGCCATCGCCTGTAGCGCTTCCGACCCGGCGCGGCGGTTGCCCGAACGAATCGCCGCGAAGCCGATC
>DASVFC010000556.1:0-2986 GCA_036380235.1 Vicinamibacterales bacterium | reverse complement strand
GTGCTGACGCGTCACGATCGCTTCATCATCCGTGCCTACTCGCCGCCGGTGACGGTCGGCGGCGGCATCGTGCTCGATCCGGCGCCCACGCGCCCCGGTATTCGTTCAGCCGAAGGTCACGCCAGCCTCGAGCGCTTGCGTCCCTCCGGCGCTGATGACCTGCCGGCGATCGTGGCGATGATCGATGCCACCGGTCTCCAAGGGGTGGAGAAGCGTGCCTTGATATCGCGCACCGGTGTTGCTCCCAGGGATGTGGAGGCGGTAATCAGGCAACTCGAGAGCCGTGGCATCGTCAGCGCCGGCGATCGCCTGGTGATGCAGTCACACATCGCAAAGGCAGGCGATGCGGTGATGATGCACGTGGCGGCTTTCCACAAGACCCAGCCGATGAGTGAAGGCCTGCCGCGCGAAGAGGCGCGCGAAAAGATTTTTCGCAAAGCGGATGCGGCAATCTTCGAGAGGGTCCTGAGCGGGCTCAAGGACCGGAAGGCGATCGTCGGCAGCGACCGTCTTGCACTGGCCACCCACAAGGTCACGGTCGCAGGCGCCGATGATCGCGTCCGGAACGCGATCATCGATGCCTATCGCGCCGGCGGGCTCAAGCCGCCTGATGCCGCAGCGGTTGAAGCAGCTGCCGGCGCACCGAAAGCGGTGGTGGACAAAGTAACGACGTTGCTGCTGCGCGAGAAGGTGCTGGTGCGGCTCGACACGATCGTGTTTCACGCCGACGCACTGCAGCAGTTGAAGACTGAAGTGACGGCGTTGAAGCAGGGGGCGCCGGGTGGACGCGTGACGGTGGACGTCGCGGCGTTCAAGGACAAATACGGAGTGTCGCGGAAGTTCGCGATCCCGTTACTGGAATTCCTCGATCGGGAACGCGTGACGAGGCGAACCGGAGACGTGCGCTTGGTGCTCTAACCCAAGATCACGGCATCGAAATCACGCAGCCACGAAAATTTACTTTTCGTCCGTGCCTTCTTTCAACGACGACCGGAAGTTCTTGATGCCCGAGCCAATGCCCTTGCCCAGCTCCGGCAGGCGGTTGGCGCCAAAGATCAGGATGACGATCGCCAGAATTATCAGCATTTCCGGCAATCCAAGTGGCCCGAACAGGGCGAGCATTCCCATGACAGCTCCTTAAAGACCGCGGATGACGCAGCCGAGGGTCATTGTAGCACCCGGCTGCAAACCCGAGGCAGCGGGAGCCAAGTGTCGCCCGACTGCGTCAAAAATGCATGGCGGCGGCTTTGCACTTGTCTCACCATACCCCCTCGGTCAGAATGATCTCAGGCCGGTAACCAGTTCACCACATGGCGGATAAGGCGAAGCCAAACCTCGAGGAATCGCGTTACGCGCCGCTCCATTTGACGGATCGGCCGGTCGAGCTGCGCTTCGGTTTCGAGACGCAGAAGTCCGGCGTAGGCGTGGGGGCGTCTGTGGCGGCGCACCTCGCAGCTGTCGTCGTCATGTTCCTCGTCATGCGCCTGGCGCCGCAGGCCCTGCCGCCCCAGGTGGTGGACGATCCCAGCGTCATCCCGCTCGTCTACCTGCCGATTCCAGGCCCCGGCGGTGGCGGCGGTGGCGGTAACGACCCCAAACCTGAACCGCCACGCAAGGCGCAAATCGAGCAGAAGAAGGATCCGGTGTCGGTGCCGACGACAGAGACGCCGAAGCCTACGCCGAAGCCGCCCGAACCGTTGCCCGAACTGCCGATTAACGTCCCGTTCAAGGAGATGTCCGCGGCCGAGATGACCCTTCCGGGCGTGGTCAGTCAGAATGCGCCGGCCGTTGGCAGCGCCGGTTCGGGTCCGGGCACGGGTGCGGGCACCGGCCAAGGTTCAGGTATCGGTCCCGGGTACGGCGGTGGCTTTGGCGGCGGTGCGTTCCGGCCCGGCGCCGGCATCACGCTGCCGACGGTGGTGCGCGAAGTGAAGCCGGCTTATACCGCCGACGCGATGCGCGCCAAGGTGCAAGGCTCGGTGTGGCTCGAATGTATCGTGATGCCCGACGGCACCGTTGGCGACGTCAAGGTCACACGCTCGCTCGACCCGATCTTCGGTCTCGATCAGGAAGCCATCAAGGCGGCCAAGCAGTGGCGCTTCCGTCCCGGCATGCGGCAGGGGCAGCCCGTGCCGGTGATCATCACGATCGAACTGACATTCACGCTGCGCTGACGCGGGCCGCCTGTCCCGCGGGCCCCTGGCGAAGGCGGACGAAGTAAGATCGTTAGTTGAATTGACTCAAACCGTAGCTACCAATCCGGCCCTGAAACCCGAAGTCGAGCGCCGTCGAACCTTCGCGATCATTTCCCACCCCGACGCCGGTAAGACCACGCTGACCGAGAAACTGTTGCTGTACGCCGGCGCGATCGAGTTGGCTGGCGCGGTGCGCGGCAGAAAAACCGATCGCCACGTGGTGTCGGACTGGATGGACATCGAGCGCGAGCGCGGCATCTCGGTCACGTCGGCCGCGGTCGAGTTCGATCTCGGGCGCCATCACCTGACGCTGCTCGATACGCCGGGCCACAAGGATTTCAGCGAAGACACTTACCGCACGCTGTTTGCCGTCGACGGTGTGGTGATGGTCATCGACGCCGCCAAGGGCATCGAATCGCAGACCCGCAAGCTGTTTGAGGTTTGCAAGCTGCGCCGGCTGCCGGTGCTGACGTTCATCAACAAGCTCGATTTACCGAGCCGCGATCCGTTCGACCTGCTCGATGAGATCGAGCGCGTGCTCGGCATCCACGCGGTGCCGATGAACTGGCCGATCGGCAGCGGCGATCGGTTCCGTGGCGTCTACGATCTGCAGCAGGGCATCGTCCACCTTTACGATCGCAAGGAACGCGCGCATCCCGCTCCGGTGAATGTCGGCGCGGTTGACGACCCGAAGTTGAAGGAGCTGATCGGCGACGATGCGTGGAAGCATCTCGTCGATGAGACGTCGCTTGTCATGGGGGCAGGGACGGCCTTCGATCATCAGGCGTACC
>DASVFC010000555.1:0-2955 GCA_036380235.1 Vicinamibacterales bacterium | reverse complement strand
AAGTCCTCGAGTTCGGTGCCCTGAAAGACGGTACGGCCCACGCCGACCATCCCCGGACGCACCTCTTCCAAGGGCATCATGGCGGTTTGGGCATTTGGCGTCGCCAGGACACCAATCGCCAGGACAAGGGCGGCGAAGATTTTTAGATACATTGCAAGTAACGGATAGGAGCCGACTTACAACCATTATAAGGGGCTCCACCCTTCATATCGGTTTGACGCCGGTCTTGCTCGTCTGTTAGCCTTTCGACGTTCAAATGCGTTCGCGAGCCGTTACCTCGACCGGGTTTATGCCGTTTCAGACGGGATCCGTGTCGTACGGGACGTGGTGGTATTGGTGCTCAACTGGAGAGGCTAGCCGGTCCGTGTAAGCACCACCACACACTCAGACGAACGACCGAAGCGCCTCTCGCACACGCGACGAGGCGCTTTTTGTTTGCCCGGGATTCATTGCTCATTACCGATTGCCGCTGACATGCACCGTTCCAAGCTCTGCGTAACCGTAACCGCCGCCACGACGGCCGAATTACGCACGCTCCGCGACCAGGCCGGCGACGCGGACCTCGTCGAGCTTCGTCTGGACACGGTGGCGGATCCAAGCGCGGCGGGGGCTCTGGCCGGGCGCCGCAAGCCCGTGGTCGTGACCTGTCGCAGCATGGCGCACGGCGGGCACTTCAAAGGATCGGAAGAAGAACGGCGCGCGATTCTACGTGAGGCGATTTCGCTTGGCGCGGATTACGTCGACCTCGAATGGCAGAGCAGCTGCGCCGATTTGATGGAGACGACCGGCGGTCGCCGCGTGGTGCTTTCGCATCACGACTTCAACGGCGTGCCCGGCGATTTGTCGACCATCGCGCACGCGATGCTCGCTAGCGGCGCCGAGATTGTGAAGATCGCCGTCATGGCTTCGCGGTTGTGCGATGCGCTGGCGCTGAGAACGCTAGCGACGAAGACCCGGGCGCCGATGGCGGTGATCGCGATGGGCGAGGCCGGTATCCCGTCGCGCGTGCTGGCCACGTGGATGGGTTCGTGCTGGACGTATGCCGGCAACAACGCGGCCCCGGGTCAAGTGAGCGAGGCGCGCATGATCGAGGAGTTCCGATATCGGCACATCAGCCCGCGCACCGAGATTTTTGGCATCCTGGGCAAGCCCGTCTCGCACTCCGTATCGCCGGCGATGCACAACGCGGCGTTTCGCGCGACGCATCGCGACGCCGTCTACTTGCCGCTCGCTGCCGCCGACTTTGAAGACTTCCTCACCTTTGCCGACGCCGCCGGGGTACGCGGCGCCAGCGTGACGGCACCATTCAAGGTGCACGCCTTTGAACGCGCCGATGAAAGCGATCCGATCGGCCGTCGCATTCAGGCCGTCAACCCGCTTCGCCGCGACGGGCCGAAGTGGCTTGGCTGCAACACCGACGTCACAGGTTTCCTGGTGCCGCTGGAATCCTTCGCCCACCTGCGCGGTGCACGGGCGACGATTCTCGGCGCCGGCGGCGCGTCGCGATCGGTCTCCGTCGCGCTCGCGTCGACCGGCGTTCGTACCAGCGTCTGCGCCCGCCGCCCCGAGCAGGCGCAGGCGGTCGCCGCGTTAACGGGAGCAGGTGTAACGCCATGGCCGCCAGATCCGGCGTCGTGGGATCTCCTCGTCAACACGACTCCCGTCGGCACTGCGCCGAACGTGGAGGCATCGCCGCTGCCGGCCGACTACGCGTTTGACGCCGGCACGATTGTCTACGACCTCGTTTACAACCCGCCGCGGACCCGGCTGCTCGCCGATGCCGACCGCGCCGGCTGCCGCACCATTGGCGGGCTCGACATGTTGGTGGCGCAGGCCCAGGCGCAGTTTGAATGGTGGACCGGGCAGCGGCCAGCCGATCGCATCATGCGCGACGCCGCACTGACCCAGCTCGAACAACAATCGGAGACCCGATCTTGAAGCAGACGACGTTCGAAGAGTTCGTGGATTTGGCCAAGCGCGGCACGTTCGTGCCGGTGGTGAAGGAACTGGTGGCCGACCTGCTGACGCCGGTGTCGGCGTTCCTCAAGGTGGCCGAGCATTCCGACTACGCGTTCCTGCTCGAAAGCGTGGAAGGCGGCGAACATGTCGGGCGCTATTCGTTCCTCGGTAAGGATCCCTTCCTGATCCTGCGCGGCCGCAACGGACAAACGGTGATGGAGAAGGCGGGCGTCACCACGGACGGCGACAAGCCGTTCATCGACACCTTGCGCGAGCTGATGAACAGCTTCCAGTCGCCCTTCGTGCCCGGGCTGCCTCGCTTCACAGGCGGCGCGGTTGGTTACCTCGGCTACGACACCGCGGCGTGGTTCGAGCCCACCGCCGCGCGCGGCGGCCCGCCCGCGGATCAAGACGAGGCGGGCTTCATGGTGTTCGATACCGTGCTGGCGTTTGATCACGTGCAGCATCGCATTCTGCTGATTGCCAATGCGCGAATTTCCGGCGACGAAGACCTGAAGTCGCTGTACCAGTTTGCTTGCGCGAAGATCGAATTCCTGGAGAGCGAGCTCGAACGATCGCTGTCGCTGAAGCGGCCATCCGGCGGTGACGCGGTGAAGCTCGTCTCCAACGTCTCCCAAGACGCCTACGAATCCATCGTCAAGCGGGCGAAAGAGTACATCGCGGCGGGCGATATCTACCAGGTCGTGCTGTCGCAACGCTTTGAAGCGGAAGTGGGTGTGGATGCCTTCACCGTGTTTCGCGCTCTCCGTCACGTCAACCCGTCGCCGTACATGTTCTTCATCCGCATGGGCGATCGTTCGATCGTTGGGTCGTCGCCGGAGATGCTGGTGCGCGTCGAAGGCCGTCACGCCGTGACGCATCCAATCGCCGGCACGCGGCCGCGAGGCAAATCGGAGGAAGAAGATCGGCGGCTGGCCGACGAGCTGAAGCGCAACGAGAAAGAGAAGGCCGAACACGTCATGCTGGTCGACCTCG
>DASVFC010000554.1:0-4438 GCA_036380235.1 Vicinamibacterales bacterium | reverse complement strand
AGTTGAGCGCGGTCATGAACATGATCGGCGTCAGCGAACGCCGACGGATCTCCGGCGCCAGGTCGAAGCCCGAACCGTCGGGCAGCATGACATCGACAATCGCGAGGTCCCACGGCTGTTGTGCGGCCTGGCGGCCCGAAGCCAGCGTCTCGACCCATTGCACGTCGATGCCTTCCTTGGCGAGCCGCTCCGCGAGCGTTTTGCCCAGCGACCGATCGTCCTCGACCAGCAGCACGCGCGACATCACGCCGCTCCCGGCAACTGCAGCGATACTCCGAACCCGTTCGGTTGATCGGTCAGCAACCGAATGTGGCCGTGCATCTGCCGCAGCAGCCCGCGGCACACGTATAAGCCCACACCCGATCCGCTGGTCGGCGCGGTGCGCGTAAACGGCCGATCGAGCGCAATCGCGACATCAGCAGTGGCACCGCGGCCGTTGTCGTGCATCACAATCTCAACGGCGCCCGAGGCCAGCCGCTTGACGTCGACGCGAACCGCGGTGGCACGACCGTGGACCACGGCGTTCTGCAGCAGATTGCGCAGCACGCTTTCGAAGGCTCGATGATCGGCGCGCACGCGATCGTCGCCGCTCATCTCGATGCGCAATTCCGGCCAGTCGTCTCGGAGCGCATCGATCATCGAGCGAACGTTGATGGTCTCGATCAAAACGCCGGCGTCGCTTTCAGTGAGGAACAGGGCGTTCTCCAGCTGCAGGCGGAGGCGCACCGCGTCTTTCTGCAGCCGCTGCAGATTGGGATTACCCGCTGCCTCCGGCAAGTCTTCGCTGAGCGCTTCCGCCTGCAGGATCAACGACGCCATGGATGTCTTCAGGTCGTGTGTGAACGCGGTATAGAACGCGCGCAGGTCGCGACGCCGCTTCTGCTCGAACCGAATCCCAATCAGCAACGCGACGCCTCCGGCAACCAGCATGGCGACCAGGATTACGCCTTCGAGCACCAGCATGCGGGTGACGCGGCCCAGTTGCGCCGCCTCCCCTTCGAGCGCGCCGAGATGGCGCGCCTGGCTCAACCCGAAAATCAACCACCACACCGCCAAGGCAACGGTGAATACCAGCCACGACACCGCGGCCACGTACTGCCACGTCATTCGCGACTGTCTCATCGCGTGTCCGCCTGTCGCGCGGCGTCGATCAACGCCTGCGCCGCGGTGTCGAGCACCGCGTCGGTATGTGCCATCGATACGAACCCGACTTCGTAGGGCGAGGGCGGCAGATACACACCGCGCTCCAGCGCGGAATGGAAGAAGCGCCCGAACCACGCCGCGTTGCCAGAGGGAATGCGATCTGGATTACGCACCGGCGCATCTGCGTGATGGCGAATCCAGAAGATCGAACCCACACGAACAATATCCAGCGCGGTCCGCAGCGATGCAAACCCATCTGCCAGCTTCGCGCAGAAACGTTGGCTGCGTTCGTCGAGCTGCTGCCATCCGCCGACGCGCTCCATTTTCGCCAGCGCGGCGAGACCCGCTCGCATCCCGACGGGGTTGGCGCTGAGCGTGCCGGCCTGGTAGACGCGGCCGGACGGCGCCACCTGGTCCATTAGCTCGGCGCGACCGGCGTAAGCGCCGACGGGGAAACCCGCGCCAATCACCTTGCCGAACGTCACCAAATCGGGAGTGATCCCGAGCACGCCGGCCATACCGCGCTTGCCGATGCGGAACCCCGAGATCACCTCATCGAAAATCAGCAACGCGCCAACGGCCCTGCAGCGTTCGGCAAGATGATGGAGGAAGGCGTCGCGCTGCGGCAGCAAGCCATAGTTCGCCGGCAGCGGCTCGATAATCGCCGCCGCGATCTCAGTACCTCGCGTCTCGAACACCTTGTCGAGCTCGTTGTCGTCGTCGAGCGGCACGACGAGCGTCTCATCGGCCACCGCGTCTGACACGCCAGCGCTAGATGGCACTGCAAGCCCAGCCAGGCCACTGCCCGCCTTCACCAGCATCCCGTCGGCGTGGCCGTGATAACAGCCGTCGAACTTCACCACGCGCGAACGGCCGGTGGCAGCGCGTGCCAGGCGCAACGCCGACATCACGGCTTCGGTACCCGATGACACGAACCGGATCTTGTCGATCGTCGGTACGTTGGCGGTGATCCACTCTGCGAGCGCGAGCGAATACGGCTCGCACGCCCCGAACGTCCATCCGTCATCGATCGCCGCTACGGCAGCCTCGCGAACGTCGGGATCGTGGTGGCCGAGCACCAGCGGCCCGAAACTCTGACAGAAGTCGATCAACCTGCGCCCGGTGACGTCGATCAGGTGCGCGCCGCACGCGCTCGACACGAATACCGGCGCGCCGCCGACCGACTGGAAAGCGCGCACGGGGCTGTGCACGCCGCCAGGCGCCACCCGCAGCGAGCGCTCGTAGAGCGACGCATGATCCATTACGCCGGCACTCCCAGGGACAGAGCGCGGCGGGCCCCGTAGGTGATGAGGTAACTCGCACCGGCGCGTCTGAAGACGTGCCAGGTTTCGAGCAACGCGGCGTCGAAGTTGGCGAGGCCGTCGCGGCCGAGCGCGCACAATGATGCGTATTCACCGCTGACCTGGTAGGCGCCAACCGGCAACGACGTCAACTCGCGGATCGGGCTAATCAGATCGAGCGACGTCAGTCCCGGCTTCACCATCAGCAAGTCCGCGCCTTCACTCGCGCAGCGCATGCTCGACTGCAAAGCATCGGTGCGCGAACGCACATCGATTTGATAGTGCGCGCGGCTGCCGTGCTTCGGAGCCGAGCCCGCCGCATCGCGGAACGGGCCGTAGAAATGACTCGCGAACTTGGTGCTGTAGCTCATGATGGGCACCGAGCCATAACCGCGCCCGTCGAGGGCGTTGCGCAGGAACGCCGTTCGACCGTCCATCATGTCACTCGGGCTGATGCCATCAGCGCCGGCATCGGCGGCACGAATCGCAATCTGGCTCAACGCCTCGAGCGTTGCCGGCAGATCGATCCGCCCAGCGGCATGTATCGCGCAGTGACCATCGTCGGTGCTCGAACACAGGCAGGTGTCGACCCACAGGCAGATGCGTTCAGCAAAACGCTTCTTGATCGCGTCGACAACGCGGCCGGTGAAGGTGCCGCGGCCGCCGGGACCCTTCGCCGACGGCACCGCGAACAACAGGAAGTGACGCACGGATTGGTCGACGTCCGCAGCCATGCGATCGAGAGCGGCAGCGAGGGGCAGGCGCTCGTTGCCGTCAAGGCCGGCGATCGGTTGCGGCGCGTCGATGTCTTCAACCACGAACAGCGGCTGCACCAGGTGCGCGGTGGTGAACGAGGTTTCAGCGCACAGATCGCGCAAGTGTGCGCTCTGACGCAGGCGCAGGCGGCTCCATCGCGGCGCCGTCACGGTGCTCACAGACATACGTCCCGCTCCCAGGATTCGCGATCGAGCCACACGCCGGTACGCGTCGGATCGTCCAGCAGCGACAGCAGCGTTTCACGGGTGCGGCCCGGGCCGCTGGCGTGCCAGCCGCGGCGGATCGACGGCCAGCGCTCGATCGCACGCGTGAACAAGTCCCCGCTCATCCAGTAAAAATGTGTTCGTGCCGGCAGATCGTCCGGCAGGTCCGCTTCTGCCACGTAGGTGTTCAGGGCATCCGGCGTCGAGACACCGCTGTGGGTTAGACGCACCCACGACACTTCACGTCCGGCAAGGGCATTGATCGGGGCACGTTCCTCGTCTCCCAGCCCGTCCGCGGATCCGTGTACCCACACGCCGCGTGACGCCAGCTTGCGGCGCGTCTGGCTGCCCGCCGCCCACACATACGTGTGCGGATCGATCTGCCAATGCGCCGGCAACGCTTCCGCTCGTGCCACCCACAAGCCGCATTCGCGATCGGGTGGTGTAACCTCAAGGGCCCGGCGCGTGACGTTCACCGGTTGACCTGGTGGCGGCCACAGGCGATCGCCGGCAGCGCGTGGCCACTGGCGCGCAGAACTTTCGAGCTCCCACCGCGAAACATCCGAAACGCCCTCATCACCTTTCGCGCGCACGCTGACGACGCGTCCGTATGGTTTGGTCATCACCGCGGCCCCAAGGGCCTGGTGACAGCCGCCACCGGCCTCGGCGAGATACCGCCGCTCGGTGTTGACGTCGCTCGTTGTTCGCACGCACCACACGTCGGCGAGCAACCGCTCCAGATCATCTCGCCCTTCCGCAACCTCCATCGCGATTGCGCCCTGCGCCGGCGCCCACGGGAAGTCGCGCATCGGCATCACCATCCAGTGGCAATGCGCCAGCATTCTTCGCAACCGCGCGGCATCGTCATCAAACGGTGCCCCGAATCCGAGCAGCCGATCCAGCGCCGCCTTTGCCACGACCAGGCCATGTGCGCTGCCTTCGATCAGCTTCGTAACGCGGGTCTCGATGTTGCCGCGAACCGGGATCGCCGCAACGGAATCAACGGGCCACGGC
>DASVFC010000553.1:0-4975 GCA_036380235.1 Vicinamibacterales bacterium | reverse complement strand
GCCTTTCGTCACGACCAGCAGCGGCGCGTGCTTCAGGATGTCCTGTTCGCTCATGCCGGTCTTCTGCCGCAACAACTCGAGCTCGTAGTCGTTGACGATCACCATGAACGCGCCGGTGACGCCGGCCGCCAGCTGGGAACCTTCCATGCGCGCGCACTGCTGGCCGGGATCCCAGATGTATTTCACGCCCATCGTCGCGCACTCCTCGGCGTACTGCACCATGCCGAGCGGATCGTTAGGCGAGATGATGACGATGGCGTCCTTGATCTCGGGCACCGTGCGCATCGACAACTCGCCGGCGTGCGCCATCGCGCCGGTATAAAACGACGCGATCTGGTTGCTGTGCTGATCGGTGCTGCAGAAGAACGACGCGCAGAACTTGCCGTCGACGACCTTGACCAAAGACGTGTCGATGTTGACGGCGTCCATCCACGCTTTGTAATCGGGGAAGTCTTGTCCCGCCGTCGCCATCAAATACGGCCGCTCGCCGAGCAGCGCGATCGTATAGGCGATATTCGGGCCGCAGCCGCCGCGACGCTTGTCCATCGAATCGACGAGGAAGCTGAGCGAGACTCGATGCATGTGTTCCGGCAGGAAGTGCTCGGTGAATCTGCCCGGGAACGACATCAAGTAGTCGAAGGCAATCGAACCAGTGACGATGAGTTTCATGAGGTCCTGAAGGGCTTGAGGGCTCGTGGTCCTGAAGGCGTGACAATCACTTTACGTATTTGCCGATGAGTGGCGCCAGATCGCGCTTGACCTGCGCGGGGATGGCGTCGTGGTGCGTCAAAATCGCACTGCGCAGCGCGTGATGGGCGGGATCGCGATGGTTGACGTCGAGCCGCTCCACGGTCCTCGCGATCACGTCCTGCGCCATCTTCACGTTCGCCGTCAGGTAACCGATGATCATGTCGATGGTCACCGAGTCGTGCTCGGGATGCCAGCAGTCATAGTCGGTGACCAGCGCCATCGTGGCATAGGCGATCTCGGCTTCGCGCGCCAGCTTGGCTTCCTGGAGGTTGGTCATGCCGATCACGTCGCCGCCCCAGGACCGATACAGGTTGGATTCGGCCAGCGTCGAGAACTGCGGCCCTTCCATGCAGACGTAGGTGCCGCCGCGATGCACGCGCGCGCCGGCATCGGCGGCGCAATCAGCGGCGAGGCCCGCCAGGTGGGCCGACAGCGGATGCGAGAAGCCGACGTGAGCAACGATGCCGTTATTGAAGAAGGTGCTGATCCGGCCGCGCGTCCGATCGATGAACTGATCGGGAAACACCAGGTCGGTTGGCGCGTATTGCTCCTGCAGGCTGCCGACGGCGCTGGCCGAGATGATCCACTCGACGCCAAGCATCTTCATCCCGAAGATGTTGGCGCGGTAATTCAACTCGCTCGGGTTGAGCCGATGTCCGGCGCCATGACGGGCCAGGAACGCGACGCGCTTGCCGCGAAGGGTCGCCACTACGTATGGACCCGACGGATCGCCGAACGGCGTGGTGAGATGCTTGTCTTCGCGGTCGGTCAGCTCGGCCATGTCGTAGAGGCCGCTGCCGCCGATGATTCCGATCTTCACGGACATGAACTGAATACCTCAGGCCCACAGGCTAACGGGCCAGCAGGCCATCAGGCTATCAGGCCATCAGGCCATCAGGCCATTCAGGCCATCAGGCCATCGGGCCATCAGGCTATCAGGCCATCGGGCCATCGGGCCATCGGGCCGTCAGGGCGCATTAAATGATGCGTTCAACGAAACGTTTTCCATTCTTCTCGCGCAAGTATCCGGCTGCCATCGATGGATCGTGCTCGAAGAACAGCAGGTATTCCTTTTCAATCGCCTCGACGGCAAATGCGCGTTTGAAGGCGAGGGTGTCCATCGGGTAGAGGTCGTAGCCCATGAGCCAGGGGTCGGGGATGTGCGCCGACGTTGGGTACATGTCTGCCGTGAACACGGCGGTCCTGCCGCCCGACGTCATCATCACCACCTGGTGATTGGGGGTATGGCCGCCCGAGCGGCGGTAGCGCACGCCCGGAACGATTTCGGCTCCGTCTTCCACCAACGTCAGCACGCCGGCATCCTTCAACGGCACGAAGTTCTCTTGTAGATAGCTGGCGCGATTGCGATCGTGCGGATGCGTCGCGTCTTCCCATTCGGCGCGATGGGCCACGTACCTCGCCTTTGGGAATCGCGGCACGATGCGCCCGTTCTGCATCGCGGTGAAGCCGCCGACATGATCGAAATGCAGGTGGCTTGCCACGACAATATCGATAGCGTCCGCCGTGAGCCCGGCTTCGGCCAGCGAGTGGTCGAGGTGGTAGCGGCGATCGAGCTTGTAGATCTGCGCGCTCTTGGCGTCCATCTTGTCGCCACAACCGGCGTCGATGAGGAGCGTGTGCGCGCCAGTGCGGACAATCAACGGCCGCATGCTGAGCGGAATCCGGTTCGAGTCGTCCGGAGGCAGCCGCTTTTCCCACAACGTCCGTGGCACCACGCCAAACATCGCGCCGCCGTCTAGACCAAGGAACCCGTCCGACAACGTGATCAACTCGAGATCGCCGAGCGTGTGGCGGCCCACGGTCTTGAACATCTCCACCCTGGGGGCCGGCTGCTTCAATTCCACGAGGACGCCGTTGGCCGCCGCCGGATGGACGAACGCCACCAGCGCGTTCTCGGCGCCCGGGCGCGGTGTCTCGTCGATCAACCGTACGCCGCGATCCTTCAGGTGAGCGAGCGCTGCATCGATGTCTTCGACGCGCAGCGCGAGGTGGTGCATCCCGGGCCCGCGCTTGTCGAGATACCTGGCAATCGGCGAGTCAGCGGCGGTTGCTTCCAACATTTCAAGCGTCGACTGGCCGGCGGCGAGAAAAGTCGCCCGCACGCGCTGCGAGGCGACCTCTTCGCTGCACTCGACGTGCAAGCCAAGCACGTCGCGAAAAAATGCCAGCGACGCCTGCAGATCGCCGACCGCGATTCCAACGTGATCGAGGATGGCTTTCATCGTCCGGCTCCCGGTTCCCGGCTCCCGGCTCCCGGTTCCCGGCTCCCGGCTCCCGGTTCCCGGCTTCCAGCTCCCGGATTCAGGGCCTTCGACAGGATATCCGAAGCCGCCGTGTAGGGATCGACCTCGCGCCTGGCGATGCGCTCGACGAGCGCGTCGAATTCGTCGCGGCCGAGCAGCCGCTCTTCGACGTGTTCCATGAATCGATGCGTCAACAGATCGCGCAGGCGGAACTCGTTACGCGCCTTCAGCCGCCTGGTGCGCGCACCCTCGGAATGCGCGCGGAACGCGCTGATGGTCGACCATAATTCCGGCACGCCGCGGCCTGTCGTCGCTTCGGTCTTGACGATCGGCGGCCGCCACTCACCCTCGCCGAAATGCTGCAGCGCCAGATTCGACTCGATCGAGGTCACCATCCGGTCGGCGCCCTCGCGATCGCACTTGTTGACCACGAAGATGTCGGCGATTTCCATGATGCCCGCCTTGAGCGCCTGCACGTCGTCCCCGGTTCCGGGCACCAGCACCACGATCGAGACGTCTGCCGTGCGAACGATGTCCACTTCGTCCTGGCCGACGCCGACCGTCTCGATGATCACCAGGCTCTTGCCCGCGGCGTCGAGCACCAGCGCCGCATCGCTCGTGGCGCGCGCCAGGCCGCCCATGTGGCCACGGGTCGCCATGCTGCGGATGAAGACGTCAGGATCTTCGGCATGCGCCTGCATGCGCAACCGATCGCCAAGAATGGCGCCGCCGGTGAATGGGCTCGTCGGATCGACGGCGATGATGCCGACCGTCTCCGCAGCTTTGCGCGTTTGCGCCGCGAGGCGATCCACCAGCGTGCTCTTGCCGGCCCCCGGTGGTCCGGTAACGCCGACCAGGTAGGTGCGACCGGTGTGCGGAAAAATGTCGCGAACCAGCGCCGCCGCCGAGGACGCTTCGTCTTCGATCAGCGAGATGGCGCGCGCGATTGCGCGAACGTCGCCGGATCGAACGCGCTCGGCCAGGGAGGGCGCGGTGCTCACTAGGCAGCCAATAACTGGCGCGCGATCACCAGGCGCTGCACTTCGCTCGTCCCTTCGCCGATCGTGAGCAGCTTCACGTCACGGAAATATTTCTCGGCCGGGTAATCCTTGACGAAGCCGTAGCCGCCGTGCATTTGCACGCAGTCCTCGGCGGCGCGCACCGCGATCTCGCTCGAGTACAACTTCGCCATTGCCGATTCGAGCGTCATGCGGCGGCCATGATCCTTGAGCCACGCCGCCTTGTAAGTGAGCAGCCGCGCCGCTTCGACCCGCGCTGCATGCTCTTCCAGCCGCTCGTGGATCGACGGGAACGAGGCAATCGCGCGGCCGAACTGCCGGCGCTGCCCGGTGTAGTTGCGCGCCGCCTCGAACGCGCCCTGCGCGAGGCCAACAGCCAGCGCGGCAATGCCGATGCGGCCGGCATCGAGCACCTGCAGCGTCTGGATGAAACCCTGCCCGGCCTCGCCCAGCAGCTGCGCCTCCGACACCCGGCAATTCTGCAGAATCACCTCGGTCGTTTCGCTGGCGCGCATGCCGAGCTTCTGCTCCTTCTTGCCGGCGAGCAGTCCACCCATGCCGCGCTCCAGGATGAACGCCGAAATGCCCTTGGCGCCTTTGCTCTTGTCGGTCACCGCCATCACCACGAGCGTGTCTGCCGACGTGCCGTGGGTGATGAACATCTTCGAGCCGTTGAGCACCCAGCACGAACCGTCCTTGACGGCCGTCGTGCGCATCGCCGCAGCGTCGCTGCCCGAGCCGGGCTCGGTCAGTCCCCAGGCGGCAAGCTTGGCGCCGCTCGCCAGCGGTACCAGGTACTTCTGTTTTTGTTCTTCGGTCGCGAACATCGCGATGTGCGCGGCGCCAAGGCCATTATGCGCGGCCACCGACAGCGAGATCGACGGGTCGACGCGGGCCAGCTCTTCGATGCAGATGCAATAGTCGACGGCGTTCATGCCGGCG
>DASVFC010000552.1:0-3919 GCA_036380235.1 Vicinamibacterales bacterium | reverse complement strand
AAGCTCGATGTCCGGCAGTTCCGGCATCGGTCTCTAATCGGTATTAATCAGCAGCTTACTGCGCGTTGAGCAGCGCCGCCCAACCAGTGAGCCGCGGAACGGTGGAGCGAACGGTGCGGAGCGACCGCGACGCCGCTTCGGAGCGGGCGCTGCAGGATCCGGTGCGAATCACCGTCAACGCCTCAGCGTATGACGCTTCCGACGGATCGCCGAGCTGCCGCGAGATGTCGTCGGCGGCAGCACAATTCGCAGGGATGCCGTCGAAGAAGTCGCCTTCGTTGTTGACGTTCTTCAGCGAGAAGGTCACGGGCACGAGCACTTTGTCGCAGAAGTTGAACCCGTACTGGCCCACTGGCTTGCCGTAGGTCGTGTCGCCGACCACCGTCACCGGCATGTAGGGGCGGAGCGAGTTGATGATCAGCTCGCTGGCGGACGCGGAACTGCGCGTGGTGATCACCACCAGGCGCTGCAAGTTGAGCGTCTCTTCCGGCGCCTGGTTGAAGCGCGTGGTCTTGTTGAGGATCGCCCCAACCCTGTCGTTGTGGACGTAATTGATCATTACCTGGCCGCTCGTTCGCGTGCCGCCAATCAGGCTGGCCAGGTGCACGGCTACGTCAACGAGCCCGCCGCCGTTGTAGCGAAGATCGAGCACCAATTCGGTGGCGCCCGCGGCCTTGAGCGCCGCGAACGCATCGGTCAGCGCCGCCACCGACGGGCGGACGAAGTTGTTGAACATCAAGTACCCGACCCGCCGGCCGTCGACTTCGACGACACGCGTCACCGAGACGGTCGGGATCGTCACCAGGCGTTTCACCATCTGGGACTGCTTGCGCTGCCCGGCCGGCGTTTCGAATTCAATTTGCGCCGAGACGCCAACTTCGGAAGCGCCGAACGCGTTGCCGATGGTGCCGTTGGCGATCAATGCCGCGACGCTCTGGCCGTTGATTGCGGTTATGCGATCGCCGCGCGACAGGCCCGCTTCCAGCGCCGGACTGCCCTCGTATACCTGCAGGACGCGGATCGTGTCGGGAGTGTATTCCTGGCGAAAACCAAAACCAACAAACTGGCTGTCGTTATAGAACGCGTCGTTCGCGGCGGCAGTGGTGATGTAGCTATACGTGTTATCGATCGGGCGATACCGCACCGCCTCGAGATATGCCTCCGGCGACATGAAGTTGGCCGGGCTCACGTTCGCCGGGAGAAATTGATACCAGTAGTAATAGGTATTGAGCTGATCGCGAACCCACACGTTCTGCGACGTGGTGGTGCAGCTCGTGGGCGCGGTCTGTGCCTGCGCGATCCACGGGCAGAACAGCGCGATAGTGAAAACGAAGGAGGACAGGATTCGCCGCATCGGTTCTCTATTGTGCAATGTTCGAGCCGCCATTCGCCACCAGGGGAAGCGTCACTACAAAACGACCATCCCTCTCCGCCCAACGTGCGGCAACGCCTGTAGTTAGCCGGAACCGTTGGGCTAAATTCTCGAGCCCGACGCCGGTCGACGTAACGGCGGTCCGCCGCGGACGCATGTCATGCGAAACGGTCAGGCGATCGCCTTCCAGCCGCACCTCGATCTGTAGCGGGTTATCGGCCTCGAACTCGTTGTGCTTCACTGCATTTTCGAGCAGTTCCGGCAACACGACCGGCGGAATGCACCAGCGCGACGCCGCCAGTGCATCGACGTGCACGTGCACTTGCAGACCACCGGCATAGCGGATGGTCGCCAGCGAGAGAAACTGGTCGAGCAGCTCAAGCTCATCCGCCAGCAGCACCAGTCGTTTCGAGCCGCTCTTCAAGAGGTAGCGATAGCTCGCCGCCAGCGCCGCGACGAAGGCGGACGCGCGCGGGTGCCGCTGATCGACGAGATGAGTGAGGGCGTTCAGGCTGTTGAACAACGTGTGCGGGTTTACCTCCGTTCGCAGCGCGGTCAGCTCCGCCTCGGTGTTCAATCGCTGCAAGTGCTCGCCCCGCTGGCGATCGTTTTCCCATTCGCGAACCAGGAACAGCGTTTCGTAGACGTGGGTGATGAACGTCACCGCGGCAACGACCGCAATCACCGCCGTGGCAATCGATCGCCACGTCGCGCTCGGATCGCCTGTCACCGCAGCCCACACCCACAGAGCGGCGCCGGTGAAGGGAATCGTGAACAGGAGAATCAAGCCGACGAGCAGCCGTACGCGGTGCCACGGGCGCGTCAGCCACGCGGTGCGATCCTGGAATCGCAAGTAGAGCCTTAGGTTGACTTCCCAGGTCAGGAACGCGACCGCGATAAACCACGCGTAACTGGCGACCAGCTCGATCGCGGGGTGAGCGCCGTTGTCGATCAGGCCGGCCAGGTTGGGCACGGCCAGCCCGACCAACGGCGTGACGATCAATCGCGCCGCGGTGTCGTCGACTCCCGAAGGGTTGGCCACTGCATTCGTCACTCGCGCGGACCCATCCGGTCAGGATAGACGTTGCCCGTCACAGAGAGTTGTGCCTGTCGGTAATTTGCTGGGACGAACGGTCGCGGCTATCCTGCAGGCGTGATCCGCACCGTGTTGCTCGCGCTGATCCCATCGGTTGCCCCCGTTGCCGCACTGCAGACGCCGCTGCCGCGCCCGCCCGCCCCTGATCTCATCCTGATCAACGGCAGGGTCATCACCGTCGATCGCAACTTCAGCGTAGCTGAAGGGGTCGGCATCCTCGGCGATCGCATCCTTACCATCGGCAATGAAGATCAATTGCGCGCACTCGCCGGACCATCCACACGCGTCGTCGATCACCGAACAAGCTCGCCGACCTCGTCATCCTCAACGAAGATCCGCTGACGTGTCCCGAGCCGCGGCTGCGCGACGCGAAGGTACTCGCGACGATCGTCGCCGGCAAAGTGGTCGCCGGCGACTTACGGTTGCCGTAACGCCTCGATTGGATTCCCGCGCAGCGCCCTGGCGGCCGGCCACACGGCGGCCACCCCCGCAGCCGTGCTGAACACCAACAACGCTGCCGCGAAGGCAAGCGGATCGGCCAGCCGAAGATAAAAGGGTTCGCCGGTAAGCGCCAACGCCGCAGGAACCGCAGCTGCTATCCCTGCCGCGATGCCGGCGACTATCGGCGCGAACACCTGCTTCAAGATCCATCGCAGCAATGAAGGGCGGTCTGCGCCGAGTGCTGTGCGGATGCCGATTTCCCTGGTGCGCAGGGCAACGCCGTACGACACCACGCCGAAGATGCCGAGACAGGCGAGCAGCAGCGTCACCGCGCCGATGCCGGACGCGATGGTGCCCGCCACACGCGACGCCAGCACGCGGCGGTCGAAATCATCTCGCATCAAGCGAATCGACGGAATGACACGCGAATCCCGTTGCGCCGCTTCGCGCAGCACGGGCACTATGCGCGCGGGATCGGACCGGCTTCGCGCAACGAGATATACGAGGCTGAAATCCTGCGGTTTGAGCGGGCGGTACAACTCGACCACGTTCGTGGCGTTGACCTTGATAGTGTGCGCGTCGGCGGCTACGCCAACAATCGTGTCAGCTGGTTTCGACCTGGGAAAGCCGAGGCCGAGCACGTTGACGGTGCCGTACATCGCGAGCGCCAGCTTGCGGCTGACAATCACGACGCGCTCATCGCCGCTGCCGAAGGTTCTCCCCGATAGCAGCGAAATGCCCATCGCGGTGAAATAGTCAGGATCGACACTTTGCTGCAACGTCTCGATTCCCGGGACATCGCTGTAGTTGGTCTCATTGACGCGGCCGCCGAGCGGCGGCGCGGTAACGATCGTGGCCGCCTCGACTTCGGGGTTGGCGAGCACTCGGGCCTTCACGTCATGCCAATACGGAATCACCGCATCGCCGGTGATTCCAAAACGGCCCAGCGGCATGGACAGCACCGCTGCGCGGTCGTAGTCAAAGCTGACGCTCGCCGCCATGACATTCTG
>DASVFC010000551.1:0-6258 GCA_036380235.1 Vicinamibacterales bacterium | reverse complement strand
TGGCGATCATCACTCTCGAGGCGCTGCAGGGAGAGTTCAGGTTACGTACGGCGCAGCGCGATCAGGGGCGCCAGGGGATCGAGCGGGCGGCGCAGAAATGGCGCGCCCTTCCCGGTCCCGACGCATGGACGCAGTCGCTTTTCCGCCTCGAGGCCCTGGCCCGGTCTGCCAGGCAGGTCGGCGATTGGACCCTCGCGGCGCGCCTGGCCCAGCTGATGCTCGAGCACGACCCGAACTACGCCGGCACCCACTTCGCGCTCGGTCTCGTCGCGCATCACGATGGCAACGCTGCTACGGCCACGCGCGAGTTCGCGTTGGCCGCGAAGGCGTGGGCCAACGCTGATCGCGACCTGCAGGAGCTGAAGACGATTGCAGATTTGAGAAGGTAGATTGCAGATTTAATTTGGGATTTCGGGAAAGGCACGGCTTACGCGCTGTTGCCTCTTGCCGTCTTAATTGCGGTCGTGAAGATTGCCGTCAGCTCGTCTGCTTCCCTCAGGACTCGATCGACTCGAGATTGAGGCAGGACGTTCGCGTCCACGATAACCTCCAACCAGAGCAAGGACTCGTCGGACTCTTCGAGGACGACGCCAAGTTTCGCGATGAACTCGGCGCGGGAGCGCCCGCGGCACGCGGAGCGATAGTTTGCGGCAACCGAAGTGCCCGCGCGCACGAGTTGCCCGGCGATGACTCGACCCTCAATGGTCGCCGGGAGGTCCCGGCACAGCTTAATCACCTCCACCGCAAACCGTTTGGTGCGGGCCTTCATTTCCCTGGGGGTCATAGCCCAGCCTGGACGCATGGTCAGTGCCATGAGGTGGCTTCTTTAGAATCAATCACTTAGCAGCGCCCTCTCCATCCCACATCGCAAAATCCTCAAATAAATCTGTAATCTCCCATCTCACTTCTTACATCGTCTCAGTTCGGGCAACCCTCCACTCCAAAGTCTCGTCTATTCACTGCGAGGAGCTATTAATGAACCGGCCGCTTGCAACCTTCATTACCGCCATCGCCGCCATCGCCGTCGCGGTGCCCGCGCTGGGACAGCGCCACCACGACGATGCGGTGCGCCACGAGATTGCGCACGAGCAGGATCGCGACCGTGGCCCGCGCGAAACGGAGACGATCGATCGCACCGTCCCGCTGCCCGCCAATGGGACGCTGCGCCTGAAGACGTTTTCCGGCCGCGTCAAGATCACCGGCACCAGCGGCGACCAGGTCGTGATCAAGGCAGTGCGCCGCGCCACGCGCGATCGCCTTGACGACATCAAGCTCGAAATCACCACCAGCGGCAGCACCGTCGAAATCGATGCCAATCATCGCGTCGTCGAACGCCGCAACGACAACGTCGTCGAAACCGATTTCGACATCCAGGTGCCGTCGCGGGCGCGTCTCGATATCAAGACCTTCAGCGCGCCGGTGACGGTTATCAACGTCAATGGCAGCCAGCACATCGACGGCTTCAGTTCCGAGATCACCGTCGAAGCCACCGAGCTCGGCGACAACGCCGACATCGACGTCAACACGTTCAGCGGCGACGTGCGGCTGCGCCTGCCCGGTAACGCACGCGGCAACATCTCGTTCAATAGCTTCAGCGGCAGCTTCGAAAGCGACCTGCCGGTGACGTTGAGCACGAGCAGCCGCCGTAACTTCCGCGGTTCGCTGAACGGCGGCGGCAACGGCGACTTCAGGCTGAAGACGTTTTCAGGAGACGTGAGAATCCTGCGCTGACGATTGCAGATGGCAGATGTCAGATTGCAGATTTATTGGTCGATTGAATAATCAAATAAATCTGCAGTCTCGCATCTAAAATCTGCGATCATCTGCGTCGTTGCTGAGCCGCCTCCTCTCCCGGGTTGGCCTGACCACGCCGGAGCAACGAGCGTGGGCCTGGTATGACTGGGCCAACTCCGTCTACTTCACCACGGTAATCACCGCGGTCTTCCCCAGCTTCTACGCTACCTACGCTGCCGCCGGATACGAACCGGCGCAAGCCACCGCTCGCTTCAGCCTGATCACCACGCTATCCGTCGCCGTCGTCGCGGTGATGTCGCCAGTCCTCGGTGCTCTGGCCGATTACAGCGGCATCACGAAGAAGCTGCTTGCTGTCTTCATGAGCATCGGCGTCACCGCCTGCGCGGCGATGGCGTTCATCACGGAAGGCGACATCCTGCTGGCATCGGTGCTGTTTTTCATCGGCAACATCGGCGTATCGGGATCGCTGGTCTTTTACGATGCGCTGCTGCCGCACGTCGCCAGGCCGGAGGAAACCGATCGAGTGTCGGCAGCCGGTTATGCGATGGGATATGTCAGCGGCGGCCTGCTGCTGTTGATCAACCTCGCGTGGATCATGCAGCCGGCGGCGTTCGGCTTCGACAGCACGGTGTCGGCGATTCGCGCGTCCTTCGTCGCGGTGGCGGTGTGGTGGGCGGTGTTCTCGTTGCCGCTGTTTCGCATCGTTCCGCAGCCGCTGCCGGCCGGCGGAGCGCAGAAGGTCGATATCGGTGCCGCCTTCTCGCGGCTCGGCCACACATTGTCGGAGATTCGCAAGTACCGCCACGCGTTCCTGATGTTCGTCGCGATGCTGCTGTACCAAGACGGGATCCAGACAATCATTCGCATGGCCGGCGTCTACGGCGCGGAGGTCGGCATCGATCAAACGGCGCAGATTGCGGCGTTCGTGATGGTGCAGTTCGTCGGGATTCCGTTTGCTTTCTTGTTCGGCGCCCTTGGCTCCAGGCTCGGCACCAAGCGGTGCATATTTTTCGCCATTGGCGTCTACTCGCTGGCGACCATCCTCGCGTTTTTCATGACCACCGTGGTGCACTTCTTCGTGCTGGCGTTCCTGATCGCAACGGTGCAGGGCGGCGCGCAGGCGCTCAGCCGCGCGCTGTTTGCGCGCCTGATCCCGCGCGATCGCACGTCTGAGTTTTTCGGCTTCTTCGCCATCGCCGAGCGGTTCGCGACCATATTCGGTCCGCTGATCTTCACCATCAGCGTGATGATGACGGGCACCAGCAAGTCGGCGATGATCGCGATCCTCGGCCTGTTCGTGGCCGGCGCGTGGGTGCTCAGTATGGTCGACGAAGCCGAAGGCGAACGCGCCGCCCTAAGCTAGCCGCTTCGAGGATCGCAGGGTGGCGAGGGTCAGCATCGCCAGTCCCCACGCCAACAGAGCGACCGCTTGCGGCCACAGGATCTCGAGGCCCACGCCCTTGAGGAAGATCCCGCGCAAGATGACGAGAAAATATCGCAGCGGAATCAGGTACGTCAGCGGCTGAATCCACTCCGGCATGTTCTCGATCGGGAAGATGAATCCCGACAGGTACATCATCGGCGTCAGGAAAAAGAAGATCGTCGTCATCATCGCCTGTTGCTGTGTCTGCGAAATGGTTGAGACGAACAACCCAAGACCCAGCGTGCAGATCAGGTAGATCAGGCACATGCCGAAGAGCAGCGGAATGCTGCCGAGCATCGGCACCTCGAACCAGTAGATCGCGACCACGAGCACCAGCACTACGTCGATGATGCCAACCAGCGCGTACGGAAGCATCTTGCCGGTGATCAATTCCCATCGCGCCAGCGGCGTCACGTTCAGTTGTTCGAGGGTGCCGGTTTCCTTTTCGCGCACGATGGCCATCGCCGACAGGTTGGTCGTGATCACCAGCAGCAGCAGCGCGACGATGCCTGGAATCATGAAGTCGCGGCTTTCAAGGCGCGGATTGAACCACACCTGAATGGCCGGTCGGACCAGGCCGCCGGCCGGCGCCGCCGGGAACTCGGCGGCAATCAAATCCTGCAGGTGGCCGCCGATCAACGTTTGCGCGTAGCCCATTGCCACGCCGGTGGAGTTCGAGTCGGTGCCGTCGGCCACAATCTGCAGGGTGGTGGCGCGAGAGCTCTCGATCTTTTTGCCGAAGTCCGATGGGATGCTGAGCGCCATCCAGGCCCGGCCGCTGTCGAGATACGGATCGATCTGATTGGTCGAACCGAGCGTGCCGACAATCTTGAAGTTCTGCGACGTCTCGAAGCGCTGGATCAGCGCGCGGCTGGCTGTTGAACGATCGCTGTCAACCATCACGATGGGAATGTCGCGCACGTCCGTCGTCGCCGCATAGCCAAGCACGGTCAGCTGGATGATCGGCGCCATAATGACGATGCCGAACAGGCGCGGGTCGTCGCGCAGCTCGAGCAACTCCTTGCGCATCAAGTGGAGCACCCGCTTCACGACCACTCCCTCCGCAGCCGCAGCGACGCGAGTCCGAGCGCGACGGCGGCGAAGATCGCCAGAGCGGCCATGTCCTGCCAGAACGCGCCAAGGCCGGCGCCTTTGAGCACGATCGATCGCAGCGCCACCAGGAAGTAGCGCGCCGGCACGATGTGCGTGATCGCCTGCACCACGGCCGGCATGCTCGAAATCGGGAAGATGAACCCCGACAGGATCATGGTCGGCAGAAGCGACGACAACAGTGCAACTTGGAATGCGACCTGTTGCGTCTGCGCGATTGTCGATATCAGCAGGCCCTGCGCCTGGGCGCCGACGAGGAAGAGTCCAATCGCGCCGCACAGCAGCGGCCACGAACCGCGCATCGGCAGATCGAACAACGCCATCGCGGTGAAGATCACCATCAGCGCCGAAGCGAACGATATGGCGAGGTACGGGAGGGTCTTGCCGATGATGTAGGGAAGAGGACTGATGGGCGCCATGCGTACCTGCTCCATCGTGCCCCGCTCTTTCTCTCGAACCACCGACAGCGCCGTGGACACCACCGCCGTGATCATCGAGATGTAGGCGATCAGGCCCGGCACGAGAAACAATGTGCTTCGCAGCTGCGGGTTGTACCAGATTCGCGGTTCGACCGATACTTGCGGCACTTGCGGGCGGCCGGTTCCCGATTGCATGCTCCCGATGGCCCCGCTGTACTCGGCGATCAACGAGCGCGAATAACCGAGGACCGTCGACGCCGTGTTGGCGTTGTCGCCGTCGATGATCACCTGCACATCGGTGGCGATTCCGCTGGTCAGGTTGCGTTCGAAGTTCGAGGGAATCGTCAGCACGGCTCGGACGACGCCCTCGTCTACGAGTCGTTCGATTTCCCGGTCGGAGTCGAGCTGGTCGACCAGGCGGAAGTATCCCGAGTTGATGAAAGCAGAAATCAACTCGCGGCTCCTGGTGCTGCGATCCTGATCTTTGACCACCAGCGCCACGTTGCGGATGTCGAAGTTGAGCGCGTAGCCGTACAGCAGCAGGAAGAACGCCGGCACGAACAACAGAATCAGCAGCGTCCGGCGATCGCGAACGATCTGACGCAGCTCCTTGGTAGCGACGGCAACGACTTTCCTCATGACGGCGCCCCGACCCGCTCCACCACATCGAGAAACACGTCTTCGAGCGACGGCGAGACGACGCTGACCGACTGGACCGCGATGCGCTCGGATCGCAATAGCGACTCCACGGCTTGCGGCGTCAGCGCGCCGGGCCTCAAGACCGCGTGGACGGCGGTACCGAACAGGCTCGTCTTTTCGATGCCGTCATGACGATCGAGGATCGACATCGCATCAACAGGTTTGTCGGCCCTGATCTCGACGATCGGCCTCGTGTCGAACACCCGCTTCAGTTCGGCGGCCGTGCCGAGCGCCGCCATTCTGCCAGCCTGGATGATCGCGATGCGATGACAGTGTTCCGCTTCATCGAGGTAGTGGGTGGTGACGAGGACCGTGGTGCCCCGTTCCGAGAGATCGCCAATCAAGTCCCAGAATCGCCGCCGCGACAGTGGATCGACGCCGCCGGTCGGCTCGTCGAGGAACACGATCGACGGCTCGTGCAGGATGGCACAGCCAAGCGCCAGCCGCTGCCGCCAGCCGCCGGGCAGCTCGCGCGTGCGCGTCGTGCCGCGTCCTTCCAATCCCGCCATCTCGAGGACGAACTTGCGGCGCTGTTCGAGGCGATCGCGATCGAGCCCATAAATGCCGCCGAAGAAGCGGATGTTCTGGTCGACCGTCAGCGCTTCATACAGCGAGAACTTCTGCGACATATAGCCAATTCGGCGCTTGACGCCTTCGGGATCGCGGCTGACATCAACGCCGCCGACCAGCGCCGTGCCGCTGGTGGGCCGCAGCAGCCCGCACAACATGCGGATGGTGGTGGACTTGCCTGCGCCGTTCGCGCCGAGGAAGCCGAAAATCTCGCCCTGCTTGACGGTGAACGACACGTCGTTCACCGCGACGAACGAACCGAATCGCCGTGTCAATCCGCGA
>DASVFC010000550.1:0-11030 GCA_036380235.1 Vicinamibacterales bacterium | reverse complement strand
GGCGGAACTCCTCGGGGAATCGTATCCCGTCAAGAAGTCCCGCCCCGTCTGAATTCGCACCCCGTCCGGAGTGCGTCTCTCCTCAGGAGGTCCGAGCCGTTAGGCGAGAACCTTGATGACCACCCGGCGGTTCTGCGCGCGGCCGGCCCGGGTGTTGTTCGGCGCCACCGGCTTCTCTTCGCCGTAGCTGATCACGTTGATCTTGTGCAGCGGCACCTGGTGCTTCTCATAGAGGTAACGCTTCACGGCTTCGGCGCGGGCGAGGCCGAGGCGCTCGTTCAACACCTTGTCGCCCGTGCTGTCGGTGTGGCCTTCGATCTCGACCCACACGGCCTTCTTGTCGGTCTTCAGCTGGTTGACCATCGTGTCGATGGCTGCGGTCGCATCTTCCGGCAGCTCGGCGCGGCCGAGGCGGAACTCACCGCGGTCTTCGCTGAGCACGGTTTCGAAGATCAGCTTGCGCATTTCGCCTTCGATGCTCACCGCACGCGCTTCCGCGGTGCGTCCGACTTCGGTGGCGCGGTTCGCCGCTTCGCCAGCGGCGGCGTTGGCCTTGCTTGCGGATTCACCCGCGGCCGTGGCCTTGGCATCGGTCTCGGTGATGCGGCCTTCAGCAGCGCGCACGCGCTCCTGCGTCTCTTCGAGCGACGTGCCCATCGTCGTGACCTTGTCGTTGACTTCACCGACCGACTGGCGCACGAATCCCTTGGTCGCGCAAGCCGGGGCGACGCTCATCGCCGCCACAATCACACCCGCCGTAATCAGGGAGTTACGCATAATCATCTGCTCCTAGTCCAGTTACCTACACCCAATCCACGAAACCACGAACTCCGGCCATCAACGGATTGCTTGATTGCCAATCACCGGGTTCGCGATTCACCTGACTGCTCCAGCGACGTAACCGCCGCGTGTTCGCACTACGAAGTCCTTGTCCGACGTCCGAATCTCGATGGGATGCCATCCCGGTTCCGCGCCCGGCGCAAAGGCGATCAGATACAGATGGCGCAACTCGTCGACCACCGCGCGCGCCGCCTGGTATGCCGTGCCCGGCGTGCTGCTGTAATGCAGGGCGCCGCCTGTCCATCGCGCGAGATCCTCAATCGTGCCGATCGATGTCGGTGCCACGCGCTTGCTGCCTGGGGTGGCGCGATCGTGGCTTGGGTCGTCAATCGGCAATACCGTGGCAATGATGTAGACCGGCACATCAATCGACGCCGCTTTCGCGGACACCTGCGCCGGCGACATCGTGCTGGCCGTGTCTATGCCATCGGTCAGGACCACCACGGCGCGTCGCGGAAACGGCCGCGAGGCAACGCGTTCGGCGGCGGCCGAAATGGCGTCATGTAACGAGGTAGCCCCGAACGGATCGACCTCCCCCAGCGCGCCCTTGAGGGCGCGCGTATCGACCGAGAACGGGGCCACCTCGCGTAGCCGGCTGTCAAAAGCAAACAGCCCGGCCTCATCGCGGCCTTCCTGCAACTGGTTCAGCAGGTGATGAGCCGCAAACTTAGCGGCGAGCGAGCGATCAGCTGTATCCATGCTGCCGCTCACGTCGAAGAGAATGGCCAGGCTCAACGGGGCGCGTTCGGACCGGAACTCGCTGATCGTGCGGCGTTCACCGCGATCGATCACCTCGAAATCCTTTTGCGTCAGGTCCTTCACCAGTCGCCCTTTTCCATCCCGGACCGTGGCACTCACCGTGACCAGATCCACACCGGAACGAAATGTCGCCTGCTTCTCTGCGGCCTCCTGGGCCCACCCCGAAAGGGGCAGGAGCGTCATCGCGAGGGCTTGGAGGATCCGCCGCATGCACGTCCTATAACCAAAGTCCTTGCCAAACACGTAAGTCGTTGATAATCATGGCTTTAACCTATACAGACGAGTTTGAAGCTGTGGGCACGGGAGTGTAACTATGTAGCTCTTACACGACACTCATGGGCAAGCCCGGCTACAGCGCCGGGATTAAGATGGACGGCAAATGGCAGTGACGGCCGCAGCAATTCGCACCGCTCAACGCGTCGATCGCTTCACCTATGCGATCCGCAACATCGTCGCTGAGGCCCGGAAGGTCGAAGCGACGGGCACCACGGTTCGGTACCTGAATATCGGCGACCCCAACCAGTTTGGCTTTCTCACGCCGCCACATTTGATCGCGGCGGTGGAGAAGGCGATGCGCGACGGCCACAATGGCTACACCGCGTCGGCTGGCATCGCCGAAGCGCGGGAGGCGGCGGCGGCAGATTTTGTGGCACGCGGCGTCAACGTGTCTGCCGATCGTGTGTTGATCACGTCGGGCACATCGGAAGGCATCGAGCTGGCGTTGACGGCGATCGTCGACGAAGGCGAAGAGGTGCTGGTGCCATCGCCGACGTATCCGCTCTACACGGCGGTGCTCGCGAAGATTGGCGCGCGGCCCGCGTACTACCGTACCGATCACAACAACGAATGGCTCCCGGATCTCGATCACATCAAGAGCCTGATCACGAACAAGACGCGCGTGCTGGTGGTGATCGATCCGAACAATCCGACGGGCGCGATCTATACCGACGCGATGCGCAAGGCGTTGATCGCACTGGCCGAATCGCACGGCCTGGTCATCCTCGCCGACGAGGTTTACGGCGATCTTGCGTATGACGGTCCCGTGCCGCCGATGGCGGCGCTCGACAACGACGCGCCGATCATCTCGTATTCGAGCTTGTCGAAAGCCTATCTGGCTCCGGGGTGGCGTGCCGGCTGGATGGCCGTAGGATCGTCGCCCCGTCTTGATGGCGCGCTCGCCGCGATCAAGAAGCTCGCCGACGGTCGCCTGTGCAGTCCCGGGCCGATGCAATATGCCGTCACCGCCGCGCTCACCGGCGACCGATCGCATCAGGTCGCATTCCGACAGCAATTGCGCGAACGCGCCGAGCTCACCGCCACACGCATGAACGCCATTCCCGGCGTCTCTTGCGTTGCGCCGAAGAGCGCGTTTTACGCGATGCCGAAGGTGGACCTGCCGCCCGGCAAGACCGACGCGGACTACGTGCTCGGGCTGTTGCGCGCGAAAGGCATTCTGTGCGTTTATGGATCAGGGTTCGGCACCGCGCCCGAAGAGGGCTTCTTCCGGATCGTGTTCCTTGCCTCACCCCGCGAGTTGAACGCGATCTATGACGATGTCGACGAGTTCACTCGGGCCTTCCGATCCGCGTAGCCTGATTCGCTACGGTTTCCTGTGGCTGGCGATCACGATCGTCGCCCTCTGGGCGGCGTACCTGATCCGATCGCAGCTGCTGGTGATCTACGTCTGCGTCCTTTTTGCGACCGGCTTATCGCCGCTGGTGCGGTGGATCGAACGGCGCCGCACGTCCGGCAAACGGCGGCTGCCCCGGCCGGCGGCGATCCTGCTTATATATGCAACCGTAATCGGACTGCTCGTGGGGATAGGCTTCGCGGTGTTGCCGCCGTTGATTGAACAGTCGCAGGCATTCTGGAGGGAGTTGCCCGATCGCATCGGCGCTATTCAGCGCCGCCTCGTATCGTGGGGACTGATCTCGCCGGACACCTCGTACAAGGATCTGCTGCAGCAGGCACCGGGCAGCGGTGATGCCGTGAACTTCGTGCTTGGTACGGTGTGGGGGTTCGTCGGCGGGCTATTCGGCCTCGTCACGATCCTGTTGCTGACGTTTTATCTCCTGGTCGAATCACAAAGCATTTTCAACTTCTTCGTCAAGATCTTCCCGCGCGAGCGCCGACAGACCGTTGCCGACGTGAGCGCGATGGTGACCAACAAGGTCAGTGCGTGGCTGGGCGGGCAGATCTTTCTCGGCTTCATCATCGGCGCCACCACCGCAATTGGCCTCGGCTTGATGGGCGTCCCGTACTTCTTCGTCCTCGCGCTGATTGCCGGCATCGGCGAGATGGTTCCGATGGTCGGGCCGCTGCTGTCGGCCATTCCTGCGATCGCCGTGGCGTTCACGGTGTCGCCCGGTCTCGCGCTGGGCGTCGCGATCTTCTTCCTCGTGCAGCAACAACTCGAGAACGCGGTCCTGGTACCGAAGCTGATGGGCCAGACGGTCGGCCTCAGCGCCGTGACCGTAATCCTTTCGTTGTTGATCGGCGGCTCGTTGCTGGGCTTCGCCGGCGCCCTGCTCGCGGTGCCGACCGCGGCCATCATCCAGGTCTTGTTCGAGGAACTGTATCTAGCCGAGAAAGATCCGGCTTGAGATCAGCCGCGGTTGCGGCCCTGGCCTATGCAGGGCTTGCCGTCGTACTGACATGGCCACTGATTCTCGGGATCGGCAGCGACGTTCCCGGCGACCTTGGCGACTCGCTCCTCAACATGTGGATCCTGGCGTGGGGAGCGGAACATGCGCCGCAGGTTCTGATCGGCGCGCTCAGCTGGCGTGACTTCTGGAACGCCAACATCTTTCATCCTGAACCGTTGACTCTCGCGTTGTCCGAGCACCTGTTCGGGCAAACGCTGCAGATCCTGCCGGTTTACTGGATCTCCGGAAACATCATCCTCTGCTACAACCTCCTGTTTCTGTCGTCGTTCGCAATGTCGGCGCTGGGCGTGTTCCTGCTGGTGCGCGATTTGACCGGCAACGCGGGCGCGGCGTTCATCGCCGGATTGATCTACGGCTTCCTCCCCTACCGCATCGCGTCGGTGCCGCATCTTCAGGTGCTCAGTTCGCAGTGGATGCCGTTGGCGTTGTTCGGCTTGAACCGCTTTCTCACGACCGGTTCCATCCGCGCGCTCGCCGGCGGCTCTGCGGCGCTGGTGATGCAGAACTGGAGCTGCGGCTACTACCTGCTCTACTTCGCGCCGTTCGTGCCGCTGTTTGTCGTGCACCGCATGTGGACGATGGGCACCTTAAGCAGCCTGCGCACATGGACGGCGCTGATCGTTGCCGGGGCCGGTACCTTGCTCCTGTCGCTGCCGTTTCTTTTTCCCTATCGCGAAGCACAACAGCTCTTCGCGATCGAACGTCCGCTCGGCGAGGTGATTCGCTTCTCGGCGAATGTTTGGTCGTATCTCACGGCGTCTGAGAACATCCGTGTCTACGGGAAGGTGTTGCGTTATTACCTGCTGCCCGAGGGCGAAACGTTTCTTGGATTCGTGCCGGTGGTGCTGGCTGTCATCGCCATAGTGGGTTTGGTTCGTTCGACAGGCCGCGCGCCGTCGGCGGCCGGTGCGTCCGACAAGTGGCGCGCGCTGCGGTGGCTGCTCGCGTTGGCTGTGGCCACGCAGTTCGCCGCGCTGCTGGCGGTGATCTTGTTTGGCGGTTTCGACGTTGGCGTGTTCGGCTTGCGCATCCGCGCCACCACACCGCAACGCCTCTTGATCCAGTTCGTCGGTTCGTTTGCAATCCTCCTAGCGGTCTCTCCCCGGATGCGTAGCCGGCTTGCAGCCATTGCCCCGTCGCCGATCGTGTTCTTTTCCGCGGCTGCCGTTCTCGCGATCTGGTTATCACTCGGCCCTGCGCCCAACGCCACCGATGGTCGCGTCGCCGGACTTGGGATCTATTCCCTGCTGTACGACTATGTGCCCGGCTTCAACGGCGTTCGCGTACCGGCGCGTTACGCCATGATTGCAGGGCTCTTTCTATCGATAGTCGGTGGATTCGGCGCCGCCAGGCTGCTTCGTCCGCGGGCGCCTGCGACTGATGCCGACGGCCGCGGCCAGACGATGCTGTTTGCTGCGCTCGCGATCGTCGTCTTGATCGAGGGCGCCGCCATTCCTTTCGAGATCAACCGCACCTGGAACATGCAGCAAGCGTTGCCGCCGCCGCGCGTGCTGCCTTACGCGCAAGCCCCGCCGGTCTACGCGCGCATTGCGGCGTTGCCCCCGGGCGCGGTGGTCACAGAGTTTCCCTTTGGCGATGGCGCCTGGGAGATTCGCTATGTCTATTACGCCGCCGCTCACTGGAAGCCGATCACCAACGGCTACAGCGGCGGCTTCCCGCCGCGCTATCGCGAACGCGTCGCCCGATGGCAACGCCTCGACACCAATCCCGAAGCCGCGTGGCAACTGTTGCGCGAGTCTGGCACCACGCACGTCGTGGTCCACCGTGCCGCCTTTGCGGCGTCGCGCGACGCCGACCTCGTCGAGACCTGGCTCCGAACCCACGGCGCAACAGAACTCGAACGCCTACCGGACGGCGACGTCCTTTGGACTGTAGACTGATGGCTGGACTGCAAACTGCCAACTGGCAGACTGAACTCTTAACTGTCGACTGAACTCTTAACTGCCGACTGAACTCTTAACTGCCGACTGTTGACTTCTGACTGCTGACTGCTTATGCGCAGAGATCCCTTATCGTTCCTGACCACCGAACTCGACGCGCTGAAACAACAAGGTTTGTATCGCAAGCTGCGCGTGCTCGAAGGCAAGCCCGAGGCGCACACGACCTTCGATCACAAGTCGGTCGTCAATCTTTCATCCAACAACTATCTCGGGCTGACGACGCATCCCAGGTTGGTCGCCGCCGCGATTGACGCCGTCGAGAAGTTCGGCGTCGGCTCCGGCGCCGTGCGCACCATTTCGGGAACCATGGAAATGCACATGGAGCTCGAGCGCCGCCTCGCCAGGTTCAAGCACGTTGAAGCCGTGGTGGTCTTCCAAAGCGGCTTCGCTGCCAATGCCGGAACCGTGGCCGCCGTGCTCGGCAAAGAAGACGTGATCATCTCCGACGAGTTGAACCACGCCAGCATCATCGATGGTGCGCGCCTGAGCAAGGCAACGATTAAGGTGTTTCCGCACAAGGACGTCGACGCCGCGCGCAAGATTCTCAAGGAGCTGCCCGCCGATCAGAAGAAGATCCTGATCACCGACGGCGTGTTCTCGATGGACGGCGATCTTGGCGCCATCCCCGAGTTGTGCGGCCTCGCCGAAGAATACGGCGCGATCATGATGGTGGACGATGCGCATGCGAGCGGGGTGTTTGGCCGGAACGGCAGCGGCACGGTCGACCATTTCAATTGCCACGGCCGCGTCGATATTCAGGTCGGCACGTTGTCGAAGGCGATCGGCGTGCTCGGCGGCTACGTCGCCGGCACCAAGACCCTGATCGAATTCCTCTACCACCGCGCGCGGCCCTTCCTGTTCTCGACCTCGCATCCGCCGGCCGTCACGGCAGCCTGCCTGGCCGCGCTCGATATCCTCGAGAGCGAGCCGCAGTGGATCGACAAGCTATGGGACAACACCCGGTTCTTCAAGTCGGGCCTCGAAAAGCTCGGGTTCAATACCGGCACCAGCGAAAGCCCGATCACGCCGGTTATCGTCGGACAGGCGGCCACGGCCGCGCAAATGTCTGACGCGCTGTTCGAACGCGGCGTGTTCGCGCAGAGTATCGGGTTCCCGACCGTGGCAAGAGACAAGGCCAGACTGCGCACGATCGTGGCCGCCACACATACCAAGGAAGACTTGCAGTACGCCCTGGACATGTTCGAGAAGGTCGGGCGGGAACTCAGCGTGATTTAGGAGCGTAAGAAGAATAATGCCGCGCGAATTCATTTCGCGTTACACGCACGACCTGACGTCGGACGAACTCGGGAAGCTCTTCACCCGGGAGACCCCCGAGGCGTACCGGTTCTTCGCGCGCGGCATCAACACGGCGGAGCTCGAAGGGCTGCCGTGGTACCAGAAGGCGCTTCGCTACGCGCAGGGGTTTTTCCTCGCCTTCACGATGCGCCTCTCGCCGGCGCGCCGGCTGATGTACGGCGTGGCGCTGGCGATGAGCGTGATCGGGTTGCTGGAGCTGTTCAACGGTTTCGGCCTGATGCGCGTGCCGCTTGCACCGTTCATTCGCATCTTCGTGCCGGCACCGCTGTTCTCGGACGGCACGCTATGGCTGCTGAGCGGGTTCCTGTTGATGAACCTGCTGGTGTTGCTGGAAGTGGCCGATCGCCTGTCGCTGAAGCGCGACCTCGAAGTGGCGCGCGAAATTCAGCAGGCGATGTTGCCGGAAGGAACCTGGTCGGGGCCCGGCGTCGAGGCTTTCGGCCTGACCAAACCGGCAAATACCGTAGGCGGTGATTTCTACGACATCCTGCCGCGGCCTGACGGCACCGTCATGGTGGCGCTCGGCGACGTCGCCGGCAAGGCGAGCCCGGCCGCACTCTTGATGGCGCTGTTGCTTGCGATGCTCCGTACGCTCGTCGACGAAGAGCTCCCCTTGCCCGTGCTGGTGCAACGCCTGAACCTCCAGGTGACGCGCCACGCACCGTCCTCCCGGTTCATCACGCTCTTCCTGTCGTCCTTCGACCCGGCGACCGGCCGGCTGCAGTTCGTCAACGCCGGCCAGACACCTCCGCTGCTGCGGCGGCAAAATGGATCCATTGAACGGCTGCTCAGCGGCGGTGTGGCGCTCGGCATGTTCGCCGGCAGCACGTACGAGGCCGGCGAAGTGCAGCTCAACCCCGGCGATGCGCTGCTTCTCTACAGCGACGGCATTACCGAGGCCGAAAGCCCTGACGGACAGCCGTTCGACGAAGCCGGCCTCGAGCGCACTCTCGCGTTGTATGCCGGTGCGTATCAGAAGTCGGCAGCGGCCGAGCTGGGTCGAGCGATTTTCGACGCGGTTGAACGCCATCGCCGCGATCAGCGCCTCGCCGACGACCTCACAGTCCTGGTCTTGAGCCGCCTGGCCGTCGTCTGAGCCGCAGAATCGGAACCGGGCCCGGTTTGCGAAGTCGAAGGGTGGCGTAATTCGTCCCTCCGGAGTCTAATAACCACGGGCGGCACTTCGACGGGATGCACCTCGCGACAAGGTGCACCTCCCGACGGGATGCACCTCGCGACAAGATGCACCTCCCGACGGGATGCACCTCGCGACAAAGAAGCACCTCCCGACGGGATGCGCTGAAATGCTTGTAAGCCTGTTTGTCCTTTTGCTCGCGCTGTCTCCCACAACCGCGCCCGCGGATCAGGCACCGGTGCGCCCGCCGATGGATCCCGAAGAGCTCTCCCTCCAGGCATTTCTGCAGGCCGTCGAAACCTCGATCTCAACGATGGATCGCGCGCGGTGGCTGGAGTTGCTGTCGACGACGGCCGATCGCGATTCGGCGACGGAATTTTTCGACGCGATGGTGCCGCAAGGCATCACGGGAGTCGTGGTGAAGGAACGCGATCGCGCGCCGTTGCAAGGGTCGCTGCCGGGCGAAGGTTACCGGCTGGTCGTGGAAGTGTTCATCGAAACCGGCCCGCGCGGCCGTATTGCAACGTGGCGACTCGACATCCGCCGCCCGCGCGGCGACGACATCGGCAGGCAGCCATGGCGCATCCTGGCGCAGGATCGTCTCGCGTCGATCGAGGGCTTGCATCGCCTGTCTTTGCACCCGGAAAAGCAGTTCATAGCGCGCAACCTCGTGCTGAAGGCCGTGGACTTCGAATTGCGGCTCCCTGCCGGCGACGTGTTCGTGTCGGAAACACCGGAAGGTATGACCGCGATGGTGCTTCTCGGCGACGGCACCATGGTCTTTCAGCCGGCACCGAAGGAAGAACGCGGCCAGCTGCGGCTATTCGCGGGCACTGAATCGCTCGAGACCGCCTTCACCTCGGCTTTTATTCGCCTGAGCCCATTCGATCTCGAGCAGCGCCTGCAGTTGGAGATGCTCGAGTCCGTGCCGCTCGACAGCCGCGCCTATCGCCGCGGCCTCGAGGTGTTCGATGCAGGGCTGCCGAAGTCGTTCAATCTCGACTTGAGCGACTTGAGCCGCGAGACATGGTCGCTCCTGCCGCAGCCGGGAGACTTCGTTGCCGAAGTCGACACGCGCCGCTTCGACGTCCTGACCTACGCGCGATCGGGGAACGAGGCGGAGGACGTGACGGTCTTCCAACGGGCGCGGAAGCGAAACATCGCCGCGTACGCGTCGGAGCAGAAGCTGCAGAGCCGCGGCCGTTTCTTCGATGAGGACGATCTGGTCGATTACGACGTCCTCGATTACCAGATCGACGCCTCGTATTCTCCCGAGCGTGAGTGGATGGAAGGGCGCACGCGCCTGAGCCTGCGTGCCAAGCAGTCGTTCGGTGTGTTGACGCTGCGCTTTGCCGATTCGCTCAACGTTTCCTCGGTGTCGAGCGACGAATTCGGCCGGTTGCTGTTCCTGCGCGTCAAGAACCAGAACAGCTTGCTGGTCAACCTGCCGTCGCCGATCGGGCGCGACTTCCCCCTGACGCTGACCATCACTTACGCCGGCCGTCTCGAGAGACAACGCGTCCAGGACGAGTCGATCGCAACCGAGGGTGAAGATCAGAGAAACTCGCAGCCTGACGATCTACCCTTCGTTCCCTCGGAACCGAAATGGCTGTTCAGCAATCGCAACTACTGGTATCCGCAGAACCAGGTCACCGATTACGCGACGGCGAGATTCCAGATCACGGTCCCTTACGAGTACCACGTCGTTGCGTCGGGCATCCTCGATCCGTTTTCTCCCGCCGCGGCGGCCTCGGTTCCGATCGAGAACTCGTCGCGCGTGATTCCGCGCGTCACCTATTCGTTCACCACGCCGCAGCCCGTTCGCTATCTCGGTTTTCTCGTCAGCAAGATGCAGCGCGTGGACTCGGCGACGGTGGCCTTGGATATCGAGAGGAAGGCGCCGGCCGCGCCCGACATGCGCGGCGCACATACGCTGCAGCAGCAGTTGAACCGCCTGAACCAGATGGTGACGATCACGCCGTCGGTGGGCGGCCGCAACACGATGCAGCTGAACGTCGACGCCAACAAGCGGCAGGAAGCGAGAAGCCGCGACGCGATCGTAACGGCGGCGGAGATCCTGCGGCTGTATTCGGGTCTGCTTGGCGACGCGCCCTACGGCGCCTTGACGCTGGCGATGGTGGAAGACGAGTTCCCCGGCGGTCATGCGCCCGGTTACTTCGCGATGATCAACAACCCGCCGCCGGTGACGCCGCATACGTGGCGCAACGACCCGGCGGCGTTCCAGGGATTCCCCGAGTTCTTCCTGGCGCACGAGCTCGCGCACCAGTGGTTCGGGCAGGCGGTGGGCTGGAAGAACTATCACGAGCAGTGGCTCAGCGAGGGCTTCGCGCA
>DASVFC010000549.1:0-5656 GCA_036380235.1 Vicinamibacterales bacterium | reverse complement strand
CGCGCAACTGTGCCGATAACCCACGACTACGACGTCGAGCGCACCTGCCGCGATTGCCGGCGCCCCTTCATCTTCTTCGCGCTCGAGCAGAAACACTGGTATGAGGAGCTGGGCCTGGCTCGAAGCCGATTGCGTCCGCTGCGTGCCGTGCCGCAAGCGTCAAGACGGCATCGCCGCCCAGCGCGAGCGATACAAGGAGCTGTTTCACGTCGAGAACCGGTCGGCGGATGACGACCTGGAAATGGCGGACTGCTGCGTGGCGTTGATTGAGGCCGGCGTCTTTCACCACCGGTCCGAAGAAGGATCCCAAGGCGCCGGGCTCCGCCCGGCGCCCTGAACATCTGCTGGATCGCGTCGCGGGCGACGCCAGCCAGTTACGCTCGTCGGCTCCGTCTGCGCGCTAGCGCGATGGCCGCGGCGCCAAGGCCATAGAGCACCGCCGACGCAGGCTCTGGCACGGGCCGAGTCTCGGTCCTAATCTTCTCCTCCAGGGCAGACTCGAAATCGCCGAAGTCGTTCGCCACAAAGTCAAGCGACGACGCCGGATTCCAGGTGCAATTTCCCGCGGCACCTATCGCCAGACAGTTCACTTGGGCGATGCCCGCCGCCAGCGCCGCGTTGGAAGCGGTTGTGGGGTTCGCTCCAGAATTGTTCACCCCATCCGTCGACACATCGATGACGGCCTTGGCAAGGTTTGCCAGACCGTAGCCGACCAGCCCGTTGCTGGCCGCCGTTACCGCATCGCCGATGGCCGTCAATCCACCGTCTTGCGTCATTGCCGTGATCGCCAACAGGAGGTTGGCCTTGGCGGCCGCTGAGTCAATTAGAGTTGGCGCGAACACCTGTTCGACGCTGCTGTCGAACTTCCACACGCCGATGACGAGCGAGCCGTTCGTGGGAATGAGGGCCGAACCCAGCACGCTCGCATACGCGTCTCTCTGCAGCGTCCAATTGGCCGGGCTGATGCTGCCCGACTCATCCAACACCAGCGCCAGGCCGATCGGCAAGGCCTGCGCCGACGAAGCACATGCCAGCACGATGGCACAGGCGGCTATCGTTAATCGATACTTACGTCTCATACGTTTTGTCTCCGATTCGAAGATGCAACAACCGCGCGTCGTCTGGAGTGAGAACGTTGGCTGCAGAGCATCATAGATGGCGCGCTCCGGCTCCGTTTAGCGCCGAAATGCACAACGCTCGCCATTCACCAGAAAATTGGGTTCCGCTTCTAACTACCACTCTATAAAGGACTTCGCTAACGTCCCTTCGATTTTGAATCGGGATGTGGACGAAATTTGTAAGTGTTTCCGACATCGCCCACGTGAATTATTGCGTCCCGCATATCGATGTAACTCATCCATGGGTTTCAATTCTGGAGTATTCGCCCATGCTCGCGCGACGCCGAAGGCCTTGCGCGGCTTGATCCCGAAGCGTGGTGGGCAAAGCCACTCGATGAAGTCAGGTATGCGCTCAGGATGATTCGCACATGCTCGCGCGACGCCGAAGGCGTTGCGCGGCTTGATCCCGAAGCATGGTGGGCCAACCACCTGACGAAGTCAGGTGGTGCGCCCAGCATGATTCGAACATGCGACCTCCTGGTTCGTAGCCAGACGCTCTATCCAGCTGAGCTATGGGCGCGGCAGAAGTACGATCCTACCACACGATTTCCGCGAATTCGGCCACAATACCTCTCTTTCCGTGAAAACGGCCGTTGAATCCGCCCTCGGGCGCCCATACCTCTCGCTCCTCATCGTCGTCGGCATTCTGCCCCTTGCCTGCTGGATCTGGGTGGTGGCCATGGCCCGCGACATGTACGGGCCGATGAGCGGTGCTTCCGCCTGGATGATGACCGTCACTTGGGATGCCCCGCGCCTGGTGCTGCTCTGGGCCATGTGGGCGGCGATGATGGCCGGCATGATGCTGCCGACGATCACGCCATTCGTGATGCTCTACGCGCGGGCGGTGCGCAACCGTACTGACATCGCCAGGCCGTCGACGCGGATTTACGCGATCGGATCCGGATACGTCCTGGTCTGGGTCGTGTTCAGCGTCGGCGCCACGGTGTTGCAGCGTGCACTGTCATCGGCGTCGCTCTTGACGATGATGATGGAGCCGGCGTCGCCGCGCGCGGCCGCCGTGCTGCTGTTCATCGCCGGCATCTACCAGTTGACCCCGCTCAAGACCGCGTGCCTGCGCGCCTGCCGCTCCCCGATCACCGAGCTGACGTCGCGATGGCGCCATGGCACGTCGGGAGCGTTCCGCATGGGCGTCGAACACGGCCTGTATTGCCTGGGCTGCTGCTGGGCGTTGATGCTGCTGCTGTTTGCCGGCGGCGTGATGAACCTGGCGGTGATCCTGGCGCTGACCGCGTGGGTGATGATCGAAAAGCTGGCGCCGTTCGGCGCGCAAACGGCACGCGCCGGCGGTCTGCTGCTGCTTGCCGCCGGCGTGTGGATGTGGACGCGCTGACCTACGCGGCGGCGCTCTGCGCGTTGTCCCAATCGAAGTCGTAGAGGATCCAGTTCGTCTTGGCGTAGTCCAGCGAGAGATCGCCGGCTTTCGCGCTGAATGTCCCCTCGCCGCAGTTGCCGCGCTTCCAGATAAACCCGGTCGGCAGATCGACCACGACGTGATGATCGTCGCCGGTGACTGGGTTCTTCAACGCAGTGCCGCGCGCCTCACCAATGCCGTCGATATGGAAGGTGCTCTTCACGCCGGAGCCGCTGATCGTGATCGTCTTCTTCTCGAGACCAACCACCTGCATCGTCGGTCCGAGCAGTTCCCACGGCAGGCCGCCGAGCTGGCCGCTGAAGATCTGCGCCAGCGCCTCGATCTGTTTGTCGGAGGTCGACGGATCGACGATGAACACGCACTTGCCGTTGCCTTCGTGAATGGCCTTGGGCCATTTCACCAACGCCGCGCACTTCACGCCATCCAGCGTGACGTTGCCGCAAACGCCGCTGGCGATATGCATCCCCACCAGGGCGTGGCACGATCCATCTTCCGAATTGGGAAACCCGCCAAAATTACAGCCGCAGCCGAAGTCACAATTGCAGAACTCGTAACCAACGCCGCGCATTTGCCACTGCGTGCGACCCATGTCCATGGTCCGAATCTCCTCTCAGGAAGCGATAGTGTAGCACCCGGTCGCCGACAGCAAGGAACCGTTAGCACCAGTTGTCCGGTTGCGCCTAGGATGCCCTGCATGCACCTCGCAGCGCTTCTCCTGCTGTCGGTAATTTCCGCCCAACCTGCGAGCACAGCGGAGCCCACGGCTGTCGTCGGCCGCCTCTTCGACGCCTACCGTGCCCTCGATGCCGAACGCCTCGTCGCGGTGCTCGCGCCTGACATCGCCTTCGAAGACCCGACAATGCGCCTGCGCGCCAATGGCCACGCCGAAATGCGCAAGATGGCCGCGGGCATCAAAGCGGGCTATCGCGACATCAAGATCGACGTGCACAAGATGATCGTCGACGGCAACGACGTCGCGACCGAGGTGACGATCAGCGGCACGCTGCTCAAACCCGACGGAACCACGCGCAACATTCGCGTCCGCGGCGCATCGTTCTTCCGCGTGCGCAATGGCCTGGTTGAAAAATGGACTGACTACTTCGACGCGCGCACTTTTATGGAACAGACGCCGTAGCGGCGCGCGTCAGGCCGTGACCCAGACTGAAGAGTCCAGGGAGCGTGATCGGCAACTTTCCCGCGATGGCGATTTCCCCGGCGAGCGCGCGTACCATCGACGTTTCCGCATAATCGGAGAAGTCGTAGGTCAACAACATCGCCGGAACATCCTGGACGAAGGTTGGCGTGTACGGATTGCCGAAGAACGTCGCTACCAGCGGCTGATTACGTCGTTCGCTGGATCGCGACAGCTCCTGCAGGAAACGGATCACGTGCGGCGCCAGGTCGAGTCGCCCGCTGCCAGACGAGGCGCGCACGAAGACGCCGGCGACGATCGCATCGTAGTCGTCTGTCATCGCGCGCACCAGCTCGAGCTCGTCGGGCGTGGTGCGATCCGAGATCTCAACCGCGTCGGTGTTCGCCCATCGCTTCTTCAGCTCGGGAATCACCGTCCGGCTCGGCGCCGCAATGCGCCAGCCCGACGGATAGTCGAGCACCGACAGATACAACACTCGCGCGGTTCGCGGCGTGGCGAGCGGCACGCTGTTGCGCGCGTCCTTGATCAAGGTGAGCGATCGCTCGCTGACCGCGCGCGGGATGGCGTCGTGCGTCCGTCCACCCACCGTCTGCGGCACCGCATCTAGGCTCACCGTGCGCGTGCGGTGCAGGCCGAGACGCGCCTTCGCTTCGAGGATGCGCCGCACCGATTGCTCGACCTGCGCTCGCGGGATGTCGCCGCTCTTGATCGCATTCGCGATCGCGACCACGGCCGCGGCCGCATCCGGCGTGTCCAACACGACGTCGATTCCCGCCTTCACCGCCCGCACCGCGGCGTCCCCTGGCGTGGTCATCCGTGTGATCGCGCCCATGTTCATCGCGTCGGTGAAGATCAAACCGTCGAAGCCGGGACGCAGCACGCCGCTGATGATCTTGTGGCTGAACGTGGCCGGCTGCCGCTCGGGATCGAGCGCCGGCATCTCCATGTGGGCCACCATCACTGCCGCTGCGCCCGCGGCAACGCCCATCTTGAACGGCACGAACTCGACGGCATCGAGGCGAGCGCGATCGTGCGCGATCACCGGCAGGCCAATGTGCGAATCGACGTCGGTGTCGCCGTGACCAGGATAATGCTTCAACGTCGCCAGCATGCCGCCGTCCTGCAGGCCGCGCGTGAACGCCGACACCATCGCGCCGGCACGCGCCGGATCTTCGCCGAACGAGCGGATGTTGATCACCGGGTTGCGCGGGTTGTTGTTGACGTCGGCCACGGGGGCGAAGTTGACGTGCACGCCGAGCGCGCGCGATTCCGCCGCCACGATCTTCGCCGCGTCATACGCAAGCTGCGGGTCGCCGGCGGCGCCAAACGCCATCGCCCGCGGCAGCTTGGTGGCGCCGGCAATGCGCATCTGCACGCCCCATTCGAAGTCTGCCGAGGTGAGCAGCGGCAGCGCAGCCAGTGACTGCAAGCGGTTGAAGATCGACGCGAGCTCGAGCGGCTGGCCCAGGATCACCGCGCCGTAGGTGTTGTTCAACATCACCTGCGGCACCGGCTCCGTGCCCCCAAACGCGATTACGCCGCCGACGTGCGACTCGCGCACCAGCTTCGATAGCGCCTCGAACTCGTCGCTGTCATTGCTGAGGTAAGTGCCGGCAAACCGCGGGAACACCATCTGGCCCGCCAGCTGCTCGATCGACAGCTTCTTCAGTGTGGTGTCGACCCACTGCCGCGCCGCTCGATCGAGGGAGGCCTGCGCGGCGATCACCACCGTGAGCGCGGCGACGATCGCGATCAGCGCCAGCAGCCTTGGCAAGGCAAGTCGTTGCATCATTTCGCGATCGTCTCCATGAACCGCCCCACGTGCTCGCGCCACACGCTCGCCTTGACCTGCGTGCGGTGGCCTTCGGTCTCTTTGCCCGTCGGGATCACCACCATGTGCCCCGTCTTCACCTTCGGCATCACCCGCTCCATCGTGCCGAGGTTGACCGGGTTCAGCTCATCGTCTTCGAACAGGATCGTCAGCAACGGCGC
>DASVFC010000548.1:0-2088 GCA_036380235.1 Vicinamibacterales bacterium | reverse complement strand
CCGCCGATCCGCAACTCGACGCGGCGATCGGGGCGATGGAGACCGCCTATCGCATGCAGACCGAGGCGCCGGACGTGTTCGACATCCGCAAGGAAAGCAAGGCGACCCTGGAGCTCTACGGCCCCGGCAGCACCGCGCGCGGCTGCCTGATGGCCGTGCGCCTCGTCGAGCGCGGCGTTCGCATGGTGCAGGTGTATTACGCCAAGGGCGATCCGTGGGATGCGCACTCCGACATCCAGCAGCATCGCAAGAACGCGAAGGATTCCGACCAGCCGTTCGCGGCGGTGATCAAGGACCTCAAGTCACGCGGCCTGTTCGACGACACGCTGGTCGTGTGCGGATCGGAATTCGGCCGCACGCCGGTGGTGGAAGTGGGTGGCATGGCCACGGCGCAGAGCGGCCGCGATCACAATCCGTTCGGCTTCAGTGTGTGGCTCGCCGGCGGCGGCGTCAAAGGCGGCATCACCTACGGCGCCACGGACGATTTCGGGTTCAAGGCGATAGAAAAGCCGGTGCACGTGCATGACCTGCACGCCACCATCCTGCATCTGATGGGCATCGACCACACGAAGCTCACCTACAACTTCAGCGGCCGCGACTTCCGCCTCACCGACGTGGCGGGCACGGTCCTGCACGAGATCCTCGCGTAAGCGCTCACGGCGCCGAACAGGCGCTGTTCCCCGACGCGTCGGTGGCGCACACGCGGTAAGGCGTGCCGGCGGCTACATCTGCGGGCCAGGCCGCGCGCCACAAGTATTCGCCGTACCACTGCATCGCAACAGTCCGCGGGCGCGCTGATTGCATCCACTCGACCTCGACGCGCCGCCATTCGAACGGCAGACTCGGACTCTTGCGATCGTGCACGCGCGCGCGCACCATGCGTCCGCTCACATCTGCCGAAACCATCGTGATCGACGGCGGCGCAGTGTCCGGCGCGAGACCTCGACCGAAGAACACACGCTCGTCGACGGCCTTCGGATGTTCGCCCTGCCCCTGGACGACGTCGATGCGCCCATCGCCGTCGAGATCGGCGAGTGCGAGCCCGAGGGTGCCGGGCGTGGGCGCGCCATCGAAGACGTCGAGTCTCACCTGCAGCCGGCCGCGGCCGTCGTTGATCAGCAGCCGATCGGGTCCGCTCAACGAGCCGATCACGAAGTCGGCGTCGCCATCCGAATCAACGTCGAGAAACGCCGCCATGTTGTCGTCTTCGCCCACGTTGGCAGCGGCCGGCCACCACTCATCAGTCGCGTCGCGAAAGCGGCCCTTGCCGTCGTTGCGAAACACGTGCTCGCGGCGGCTCGAGCTGTTGCCGCCGACGATCTCACCATCATTCATCGTCACCAAATCGAGAAAGCCGTCGCCGTCCAGGTCCATCGCCTCGAACTCGTAGTTATTCGTGTAGGCGGGCATGCCGCGCGGGTCGTCCACAAACTTCCCGCTGCCGTCGTTGCGCAGCAGGTGGCTGCCAGGACAGCGCTTGCACGAGATCAGCAGGTCGAGGTCGGCGTCGTTGTCGACGTCGGCGAGTTCGAGATCCCAGGAAAAACGGATTCTGATGTCAGGCATGCGCGCCGTGGTGTCGTCGACGAACTTTCCTGAGCCGTCGTTCAGCCACAGACGCGTCACGCCGCCGTCGTTGGTCATGTTGTTGCCGGCGCCCCAATCCGCGAGCACCAGATCCAGATCGCCATCGCCGTCCACGTCGCCGGGCTCGAGATCGCCGATGCTGAGCGGCTGTTGCGGGAAATGCGTGCGGGTGACTTCGGTGAAGGGGCCGGTGCCGGCGCCGAGGAACAAGCGGCTCTGCGTCTGATAGGTCGTGCCGACGACGATGTCGACGAGGCCGTCGCCGTTAAGATCGCGCGCTTTGATCACGCGGGCAAGATCGGGCGTGGCGCCGAGCACCTGCTCGGTCATTTCGACGAAACGCGACCCCGCGCCGGTGTTGAAGAACACCTGGTTCGGCTCCGGCGTGCCGGGCGTTGAGTAATCACCGCCGTTGGCGAACAGCAGATCGGGTCGGCCGTCGCCGTTGAGGTCAGCGATCTCGACCTTGTTGGTCCAGAGCTTCGTGGCGCCGATCGTGGA
>DASVFC010000547.1:0-7043 GCA_036380235.1 Vicinamibacterales bacterium | reverse complement strand
TGCCCGGTTCGACCTTGACGGTGCCAACGGTGCAGACGACGCGTGCGTTCGGCGTGGTGTGCTTCCGCGCGATGTCGCGGAAGGCGAGCGCGCTCTCGGCGGCGGCGAGAAACGCGTCCTTGCGCATCGCGATCGGCGTCGATCCGGAATGCGCGGCCTGGCCAACGAAACGCAGCAGGTGGCGCTCGACTCCGAAAGTGCCGATCACCACGCCGGCGGATTTCCCGGCGGCCTCGAGCACCGGCCCTTGCTCGATGTGCAGCTCGAGATAAGCCCTGGCGTCGATCGACCGGAGGTGGTGCTGCGACTCGTGCATGCGCGCCAGCTGGACGCCGTTCTGGGCGAGCGCGTCAATCAACGTCACCCCGGTCTTGTCGACGAGATGCTCGACCTCGCTGACCTTCAGGCTGCCGCTCGCGGCGGCCGAGCCAAGCAGGCTCCTGCCAAAGCGCGCGCCCTCTTCGTCGGCCCAGTCCACGACCTTGATCGTCACCGGCGGACGCTGATCCTTGAACATGCGCAACGCTTCGAAGCCGGCCATCATGCCGAGCGCGCCGTCGAGCCAGCCGCCGTTTGGCACCGAATCGAGGTGGCTGCCGATGATCACCGTGCGATCGGATGCGCCGGCCAGTGTTGCCCAGCTGTTGCCCGCCGCATCGACTTCCGGCGTAATGCCGAGCGTGGCCAGCTTGCCGTTGAACCAGCCGCGGGCCTCCTGCCACACCGGACCCCAGGCGAGTCGTTGAGCGCCGTCGGCGGTTGAAGTGAGCTGGGCTAACTCGCGCAGGTTGGCGATGACGTCGCGTGCACTCATGCGCGGAGTATAGTCTGTGCACCTTATGTCATTGCGCGGCCGAACTATCGTCATCACCGGAGCTACACGCGGCATCGGCCACGCGATCGCGCTGCGCGCGGCGGCCGATGGCGCCAACGTCGTCGTGTGCGGCAAGACCACCGAGCCGCATCCGAAATTGCCGGGCACGATCTTCACGGCGGCGCAGGACGTGGAAGCGGCCGGCGGACACGCATTGGCCGTTGCCGTCGATGTCCGCGTCGAATCGCAGGTGGAGGCGGCAATCGCGGCGGCACATAGCTGTTTTGGCGGCATCGATATCCTCGTCAACAACGCCTCCGCGATCAGCCTCACCGGCACGCTCGACACGCCGATGAAGCGCTACGACCTGATGCACGAAGTCAACGTGCGCGGCACGTTCCTGTGCTCGCAGAAAGCGCTGCCGCACCTGCGGCAGGGATCGAACCCGCATATCCTCAACATCTCGCCGCCGCTGCATTCGACGGTCAGCCCGCGCTGGTTTGGTCCGCACGTGGCGTATTCAATGTCGAAGTACGGGATGTCGCTGTGCGTTCTCGGCATGGCTGCGGAATTCCGCCAGCAGGGTGTAGCGGTCAACGCGTTATGGCCCCGCACCGCGATCGATACCGAAGCGATCCGCTTGATTGCCGGCCCCGAGGCGCGCAAGCGCACGCGCCGCCCGAAGATCATGGCCGACGCCGCCCATTGGATCCTGACGCAGCCAAGCCGCAAGGTGACGGGGCGATTCTTCGTCGATGACGAGGTATTGCGCGCCGCCGGTGTCACGGACCTATCGGCGTACAAGGATCCGGATGTTGATGAAAGAGACCTGATGCCCGACTTCTTCCTCTGACTCGTCCGTTTGCAAGTATCGTATGGGGCATGTCGTCGGTCGCCCCCTTCTCCGCAGCGCAGCTGCACGAACCGATTCTGCCGCTCGCCAAGCCGCCACTCCTGGTCCTGCAACCCGATCAGACCATTGCCGCCGCTCTCGACGCGATTCGCCGCGCCGGTGCCGGCACCACCATCCACTATTTCTACGTCGTCGACGACGAGCGGAAGCTGATTGGCGTGATGCCGACGCGCCGGTTGGTGTCGGCGCAGCCGGATCACCTCGTCAGCGAACTGATGATCGACGACGTGGTGGCGATACCGGATTGGGCAACGGTGCTGATTGCGAGCGAATATTTCGCGACCCGGCGCCTGCTGGCTTTCCCGGTGGTCGACAGCCGCGGTGTGCTGCTCGGCGTGGTCGACGTCGGCCTGTTCACCGACGAGGTCATCGACCTGGCGCGCCGTACTTACGACGACATCTTCCAGTTGATCGGCGTGCACGGCACGGCGCAGCGTTCGACGTGGTCCGCATTTCGCGACCGCTTTCCGTGGCTGTTGTGCAACATTGCCGGGGGTTTGATCTGCGCCTTCATTGCCAGCCGCTTCGAAGATCTGCTCGACGAAGTTGTGGTCATGGCGTTGTTCATCCCGATCGTACTGGCGCTTGGTGAGAGCGTGAGCATGCAGGCGCTGACGCTGACGTTGCACGGGCTGACCGACGGGCCGATCGCGTGGAAGCGGCTGGCCGCCGCGTTGTGGAAAGAGTTCAAGACGGCCGTCTGCCTCGGCGTCGGCTGCGGATTCGTCGTCGGCTCCGTGGTGATGGTCTGGCGCGGGCAGACGGACGTTGCCGCGGTGATCTTCGCCGCCATCGCGCTGTCGATGATCCTGGCGTGCCTGCTCGGCGTGGCGTTCCCGGCAATCCTTCGCGCGTTCAAGGCCGATCCCGGCATCGCCGCCGGACCAGTGGTGCTGGCGGCAGCGGACGTCGCGACGTTGTTGTTCTACTTCGGGATCGGCACGCGTTTTTTGAGCGGCACCTTGTAGGAAGGAAAGGCGGCACGCAGTTCCGCCTCGGTGATGCGACGCCATTCACCCGGTTTGAGTTCGCCGATGCCGAGGCCGCCGAACTGCACGCGGCGCAGCCGCGTGACGGGATGGCCGACGGCCTCGAGCAGCCGGCGCACTTCGCGGTTCTTGCCTTCCACCAGCGTGATGGTGAGGTGGCTTTCCCTGCCGGAAGCCTTCCGCAAATCCGTGGCGGCGGCGCGCAATTGTTCGGCGCCATGCATCACGCCGCGCTCGAGGATCTCGAGGTCCTGGGCGGTGACCCGGCCTTCAACCGTGACGAGATACACGCGCGGGATCGCCTGCCGCGGATCCGTCAGCCAATTGGCAAATTGCGTGTCGTTGGTCAGCAGCAACAACCCGCTGGTGGCGAGGTCGAGCCGACCGACGGGGATCACCCGATGAGGTAGATCGCCGAGCACATCGTAGATGGTTTTTCGGCCTTCGGGATCGGATCGGGTGGTGACGTAGCCGCGTGGCTTGTGCAGCGCGATCACGATAGTCGCCGTCTCCCGTGAGGGCTCGCGTCCGTCGATCGCGATGGCGATCGTTTCAGGCGTGACGCGCCGAGCTGGATCCGTCGCCGTCTTGCCATCGATGGCCACGCGGCCGGCCAGGATCAACGCACGCGCTTCCGAGCGGCTGGCGAAGCCGAGCTTGGACAGCGCACGCTCGAGAGAGACGGCGCCTGCCCTGGAGCGCCGTCGGCGCGAAGGCAGGCTAGCGGTAGTTGCCAAACTGCAGCGCGACCCCGAAGTCTTTGGCTCGCAGCGCCTGCATCGCACCTTGCAGGTCGTCTTTCGACGCCGACGAGATGCGCACCTGGTCGCCCTGGATCGAGGCTTGCACCTTCTTCAGCTTCAGGTCCTTGAGGTGCTTGACGATCTCCTTGGCGGCGTCGCCCGGAATGCCCTGCTGCAGGGTGATGACCTGCTTCACCGTGCTGCCGGCGGCGTTCTCGACATCGCCGCGCTTGAGGTTCTTGACCGGGACGCTGCGCTTGATGAGCCGGGTCTGCAGCACATCCCAGACTGCCTCGAGCTTGAAGTTGTCCTCGGCGGTGAGCGTCAGCGTGTTGGCCTTCTGGTCGAGGTCGATGGCCGCGATCGAGCCCTTGAAATCGAAGCGCTGCGCGATTTCCTTGCGGGCCTGGTTGACGGCGTTGTCGACCTCGGGCATGTCGATGTTGGAGGTGACGTCGAACGAATAGGTCGCTGCCATGTTCAGAACGATCCTAACGCACCCTTTGGGGAAACCGAATGATCAGTGCTGAAATATCTATGAAAGCACATGGCCGTGCGGCGCGGTAGCCTGACATGGTGATGTTGTTTCCGGTTGCCGAGTACTGGTGGTTCTATCTCGGCTTCACCGCGCTCATCCTCGTACTGCTCGCCGTCGACCTCGGCGTCTTCCATCGCAAGTCGCACACCATCAGCATTCGGGAAGCGGCGCGCTGGAGCGTGGTGTGGATCTCGATGGCGCTGGTGTTCAACGTCGCCCTCTACTACTACGCCACCGTCGCGCTGGCCAACGATCCGCGGTTGATCGCCGATCCGGCGTTCGACCCGGGCGCCGCCGCCAGGCGCGTGGCGCTCGAATTCCTCGCCGGTTACGTCGTCGAATACACGTTGTCGGTCGACAACATGTTCGTGTTCGTCGTCATCTTCCAGTTCTTCCGGGTGCCGGCAACGCTGCAGCATCGCGTCTTGTTCTACGGCATCCTCGGCGCGCTGGTGTTCCGCGGTCTCTTCATCGCGCTGGGATCGGTGCTGCTGTCGTATCACTGGGTGGTGGTCATCTTCGGCGTGATGCTGATCATCACCGGCATCAAGATGCTCGGCCACGATGCCGCCGACACCGACCCGAGCAAGAACCCGTTCGTCAAGCTGACGCGCCGGCTGTTGCCGGTCACCGAAGACTTCCAGGGCAAGCACTTCTTTGTCCGCATCAACAACACGCTGCATGCGACGCCGTTGTTCCTGACGCTGGTGGCGATTGAGGTCAGCGACATCGTGTTTGCGATCGATTCGGTGCCGGCAATCTTCGCGCTTACACGCGAACCGCTGATCGTATTCACCTCAAACGTGTTCGCCATCCTCGGGCTGCGGTCGCTCTACTTCGTTCTGGCCGCGGCAGTGATGCAGTTCACGCTGTTGAAGTACGGCCTGGCCGGCGTGCTGGTGTTCATCGGCCTGAAGATGATCTGGCTCAACCAGGCATTCGACGGTCACTTCCCGATCACCTGGTCGCTCGCCATCATCCTGACGCTGGTCGGCGGGTCGATTGTGGCGTCGCTGATTGTCGACAAACGCAAGCAGGGTCAGGAGTCGACAGTCGACAGGTAAGAGTCGCAGTCAGCCTTCGGCCTTCAGTCTTCAGTGCGCAGTCCGAGCGAGTAGAATCGGGACGTGTCCGAGACGCGGTTGGGCGGCGGCAGTGGAGCGGTTCGGCAGGTGCTGATCTCGCGGCCGGGTGTTGCCGCGCCGCAGGCGGATCGCGTCGCCGTCGAGGAGCCGATGGAGGTGCGCGTCAACGGCGCGAGTTTCGCCGTCATCATGCGCACACCCGGCGCCGATCGTGACCTGGCGGCGGGGTTCCTGCTCGCCGAAGATGTCATCCGCTCCGCAGACGAAATCGGCACCATCGAATACTGCCAGGACACCACTGAAGAGGGCCGCGACAATACGATCAACGTGACGGTGACCGGCGGCGCCGTCGATCGTCTGACGACGCGCCTCGGCGAGCGACGGCAGGTCATGATGACGGCGTCGTGCGGAATGTGCGGCCGCCGCACCATCGAGTCGCTGCAAGCCCGGGTCAGCGAGGTGCGCGGGCAGTGGTCGGTTGCCGCCTCGATGATTGCGTCGTTGCCGGATCGGCTTCGTGCCGCGCAAGCCGTGTTCGAATCCACCGGCGGCCTGCACGCGGCCGGCCTGTTCTCCCGCTCAGGCGTGCTGGAGATTTCCGCCGAGGACGTCGGCCGTCACAACGCCGTCGACAAGATCGCCGGCCGCACCCTGCTGGCCGGCCGCCATCCGCTCGACGAGTCGATCCTGCTGGTGTCGGGCCGGACCTCGTTCGAGCTGGTGCAGAAAGCGCTGCTCGCCGGCATCCCCCTGATCGCCGCCGTCTCAGCGCCTTCGAGCCTGGCCGTCGAACTGGCCGAACAGTCAGGAATGACATTGTGCGGCTTCGTCCGCGGACCGCAATTCAACGTCTACAGTCACCCCCAACGGATCCGGACTGCCGACTGAACTGCCGACTGCAGACTTCGAACTCTTAACTGCCGCCTGTTGACTGCTGACTTTCGGGTTGACACCCCGGGCACCAGTACGTCGACCTCGCCTCGATCCCCATCTTCTTCATGTCGATCGGCGTGCCGCATTTCCGGCACGGCTTGCCAATGCGCCCGTAGACCCACAGATTCTGATCGGGATCCATCGAGCGGTTGGTCTGACGCAGGTTGCGAAAGGTTTGGATCTGTCCCGATGTGCCTTCCAGCACGTTGTCTTTCAGCAGCCTGCGTGCGAGATCCATCATCCCTTCTAGCGTGGCCCGAGGCACCGCGCTGGCGGGCGTGAACGGATTGACGCCGCTCAGGAACAACACCTCGGACTTGTAAACGTTGCCGATGCCGGCAACCAGGCGTTGATCGAGCAGCGACAGCGCGATCGCCTGATGCCCGCTGGCGATCAGCCGCCGCACCGCTTCATCGCGATCGAAGGTGGCGCCGAGCAAGTCTGGCCCGAGCTTCGCCACCGGATCCGTGGTCGACAGTTCTTTCGGGGTCACGAACTCCGCCACCGGCACGTTGAACGCCACCGCCACCCAGTCGGCGGTGTCGATCCGCACGCGCATCGCCTGCGGACCGCGCCACCATTTCTCGCCGTGACGATACAGGTGCCACGAGCCGTTCATGCGCATGTGGGTGCGCAGGATGAGATCGCCACTGAAGACGATCAGGTGATGCTTGCCGGCCGACTTGATCTGTTGAATGGTGCGGCCGACAACCGGCGTGTCGACGTTGACCCGATCGAGATGCGCGTATGCGGTCTCGAAGCGCGTGACGGGGTGGCCGGCCAGCACGCGGTGCATCGATCGCGCCGCGCGAAATATCGTGTCGCCTTCAGGCATGGGAGGGATCAGGGATCAGGGATCAGGGATCAGGGTTCACTTCCGCGATCGGCTCCGGTTCCGGTTCTTCGGTTCCGGGCCGGCGGCGCATCACGCGCAGCTGCAGACCCATCGCGGTGGAGCTGAAGCCGGCTTCGAGCAGGAACTGGCTTGCGGGATGTTGAATGGGCTGCTTGCCGTTGATGTCTTCGAT
>DASVFC010000546.1:0-3950 GCA_036380235.1 Vicinamibacterales bacterium | reverse complement strand
TGCGAAGAACAGTGCGGCCAGGATGAAACGCATGCGTCTATTTTAGGTGTTGATCCGGTGTCGGGCGCCGGATTTCAACATCAGCCGCCGAACCAGCTCGGGATCGGCATGTCGGCCATCGTCCGCAACCCCGGCGATACCCGAAGAATCTTGGGGATACTGTTGACGGTAATCGACGCGGTGGCAATGTCGCCGTGCAAGCCGCCGGTAATTTTCTGGGTGATGCGCGGGTTGCCTTCCACGGTCACCGCGTCGAACGACTCCGGCGCGCCGAGGTAGGCCTCCATGTGCAGCGTCACCACCGGCTTGCCCTTCATGTAGCCGATGCCGTCCTGGATGATGCCGCACACGTAGCCCGGATCGACCGCGATCAATTCGCTTTCAACCCCTTGCTCGGCGATCTTCGGCTGAATGTCGTCGGTGACCTTGTCGAGTTTCCACCCCATCGCATCGGCGATCATCGTCACGCTCTCAGCGAGGCCGACGTGACGGACGCTGCCGTCCTTCACCTTCTGCGCGAACTGTTCCTTGTTGAGGCCGGAGCCAATCTTCTGCTGAAACGGCAACCGCCGCGAGCGCGCGTCCTGGATGCGGTCGACGCGAATGCTGTCGACGCGCTCACAAATGCCGGTTAGCGTGATCGGCAGCGCATCCATCGCGAAACCGGGGTTGACGCCGGTGCCGACGACGGCGACCTTGGCCTTCTTGGCAAGGGTGTCAATCTTCTTCGCCAGCGTTCGATTCTTGCCGACCGGGTAGGACAGCTCTTCGGTCGTCGAGACGATTGCGACCTTCTTCTTGAGAATCCCCTCGATCTGCGGCATCACCTTCTTCAGCGACGAGCTGGTGCAGAGTACCGCCACGTCGGGCTTGCCGCTCTTGATCGCGCCGGCGGCGTCGTTGGTGACGCGCACGCGCAGCTTCTTGTCGAGGCCAATCACCTGGCCAAGATCGAGACCGATCTTGGCGTGGTCGATATCGACGGCGCCGACAATCTGAAACCCTTTCCGCGACGCGACCTGACGCGCCACGGCCGCACCAATGGGACCAAGCCCATACATCAACACTCGAATGGCCATAAGAACCTTGAATTATATCCAGCTTCAGTCCGCGTTAGCGCCGGAATCGTTCAGCGCCAGGGCCAACGCGGCACGTACGATCGGCGCCGTGGCGAGTTACGATGAACGGCGGTGACAGACAGAAAGCGACTCGCCAGGCCCCTCGTCGTCGCCCTCCTTTCGGTCACAGCTCTCTCGGCCCAGACGCAACCGGCTCCCGTGCCGAATACCGCCGGCAGCCTCTCGACGCGCGTGGCCAACTACGAGATTGACGTGACGCTCGACCCGGCGACGCGGAGGTTGACCGGCAGCGAGGTGATCACCTGGCACAATACGGGGCAGATCCCGGCCTACTCCCTGCGCCTGCACCTGTATTGGAACGCGTTCCGGAACACCAACTCGACGTGGATCAAGCAGCGCCAACTGGCCGGCGACACGCCGTTTGCCGCCGCGTCCGAGGACGATTTTGGTTACACCAACGTGACGGCGCTGGCCTTCATCAATGCCGATGGCAGCGAGACCGACATGATGCGGTCGTTCCGCCACATCTCGCCGGACGATCAAAACCGCGACGACCGCTCGCTCGCCGCCGCTGATCTGCCTGTGCCGGTGCCGCCTGGCCAATCGATGCGGATCAAGGTGGCGTGGACCAGCCGGTTCCCGAAGAACTTCGATCGCACCGGCGCGATCGGCAACTACTTCCTCGCGGTGCACTGGTTCCCCAAGCTGGGCGTGTTCGATCGGGGCGGATGGGCGGCGCGGCAATTCTTTGCCAACACGGAGTTCTTCGCCGACTTCGGCACCTACGACGTGCGCATGTCGGTGCCGCGCGGCTGGCTCGTCGGCGCCACGGGCGTTGAACGATCGCGCACCGAAGCGGGCAATTTGACGACGCACCGCTACGTGCAGGACGACGTCCACGATTTTGCGTGGGCCACGAGCCCGGATTTCGTCGAGCGCACGCAGCGCTTCGAGCACCCCGGACTGACGCCGGTAAACATGCGGCTGCTGCTGCAGCCCGCGCATGAGCATCTGGCGGATCGCCATTTCGCCGCCGCCGCGGCCACGCTGCGCTACTACGGCGAGTGGTTCGGCGCGTATCCGTATCCGGCCCTGACCATCATCGATCCTGCGTTCCGGAGCCAGTCCGAGGGGATGGAATATCCGACGCTGTTCACCGCGGGCACGCGGTGGCTGTCGCCGAAACAGACCAACGATCCCGAATACGTGGTCATTCACGAGACCGGTCACCAATGGTGGCAGGGCATGGTGGCGAACAACGAAGTGATGCACGCGTGGCTGGATGAAGGGATCAACGAGTACGCGGATTCGCGGCTGCAATCGATCGCCTTCCAGCCCAACTACCTGGTCGAGCGATTCTTCGGCGGCTTCATCCCGTGGCAGTACCGCGACATTGCGCTGCAGCGCGCCACCGACACTAACTACATGAACTCGTTCCGGCACGCCGGCGCGCGCGAACCACTGGCGATGCCGACCTACCTGCTGTGGCCGTCGACGCATCAGTCGCTGTCGTATCACAAGGCGGCGTTGATGCTGCACACGCTCGAACGCATGCACTCCTGGGAAGTGATGCAGCGCGTGCTGTCGACGTTCTTCGCGCGGTGGAAGTTCAAACATCCGGTGCCCGAGGACTTCTTCGACGTGCTGCGCGAGGTCACCGGCCAGGATCACAAGGAGTTCATCGAGCAGGTCTACACCGGCTCGAACACCTTCGACTACGCGATCGACCGCTTCGCCAGCGATAACATCGCGTGGCGCGGCGTCGGCGATAACGGCTACGAACAGCAGACCCTCGACAAGCTGTGGCGCACCGTGGTGGTGGCGCGCCGGATTGGCAGCGGCACCTTACCGGTCGATATCCTGGTCACGTTCAGCGACGGCCACCAGGAGCGGGAGCGCTGGAACGGCGCCGGGCGGTGGGTGACGCTGACTTACGATCGGCCGGCGCGGGCCGTCGCGGCGCAGATCGACCCCGAGCGCGTGCTGCTGCTCGACACCAACTTCACCAACAACTCGCGCACGCTGGAACCGCAGGCCGATCGCGCCGCAACCAAGTGGTCGCTGCGCTGGATGGTCTGGCTGCAGGACTTGCTGATGACCTACGCGTTCCTCGTATGACGCCGCTGGCCGCGTTCGTCGACGGCGTCAACCGTGTGAAGCGCGCGCCGCTGCTCATTATTGGCCTCTGGCTGACCACCGTGCTGGTCGCGCTGCCATTCGCGATGATGCTGCAGGCGCTTATCGGCGCACATCTCGGCAGCAGCCTCGCCGCGCAGAGCGCCGCCGAGTCGGTGAATTACGACTGGTGGAACGAGTTCCTGTCGCAGACCTCCGGCATCGGCCTCAGCTTCGTGCCGGCGATTCTCGGGTTTGCGGCGGTAATGAAGAACCTGAGTTCGGTGGTCGACACGACGAAACTTCCAATCGTGGTCGCGGTGGCCGTCTCGCTGCACATGATCGTTTCGCTCTTCCTGATCGGCGGCGTCATCGATCGCCTGGCACGCGATCGCGCGATCGGAGCGGCGGCGTTCTTCTCGGCGTGCGGCACTTATGCGGCTCGGTTCGCCAGGCTGGCCATCATCGCCACAGCGGTCTACTGGGTGCTATTCCTGCCCTATCACCAGTGGCTGTTCGACGAACTGTATCCCGCGCTGATCGAGACCGTCACAGACGAGCGGGCCGCGTTCGCCTATCGGATGGGTTTGTATGCCGTGTTCGTTGCGCCGTTGCTGCTGGCGAACCTGGTGTTCGACTACGCGAAGATCCGCGCCGTCGTCGAAGATCGACGCAGCATGATCGGCGCGCTGATGGCGGGGTGGCGGTTCGTGCGGCGCAATCCAGGCGCCGCGATCGCGCTGTATCTACTTGATG
>DASVFC010000545.1:0-2929 GCA_036380235.1 Vicinamibacterales bacterium | reverse complement strand
GGGATTGAGCCACGACATGTGGCTGCCGATAGGCACGCAGCCGATCGTGATGCCCGGGGGCAGCCGACTCGATGCGCGCGGCAGCCGCTGGCTGGCGCTGGTCGGACGCATGCAGGCGGGCGTCTCGCATGAGCAGGTGCGTGCCGAGCTGAACTCGATCCTGGATGGCATGCGCGCTGCGTTCGCCAGCCAGAAGCGCTATATCGATCATCAGGCCGCGGTGTTTTCTCTCAACAATGCTCCCGACGGCGGCGTGGCGGTGCTGCGGCCGGTGTTGTTGATCCTGAGCGCGGTTGCGGCGGTGGTGCTGCTGATCACGTGTGCTAACCTCGCGGGGCTGTTGCTGGCGCGCGCATCATCGCGGCAACGCGAAATCGCGATTCGATTGTCGATGGGTGCCGGACGCGCGCGCATCGTCCAACAGTTGCTGGTCGAAGGCGCGGTGCTCGGCACCCTGGGAGCGGCGGCGGCGTTAATCGCGCTGCGATGGACGTCGGGCCTGCTGATCGGCTTCGCGCCGCCGTCTGAGCTGCCGATTCATCTTTCTGTGCACATCGACGCGACGGTGGTGTGGTTTACCGCCGCCGTCACCATCGGCACAGTGCTCCTGTTTGCGCTTGCACCTGCGGCGCAGGCGGCACCTGCTGATGTGGCTACCACGCTCCGCGATTCCGGCTCTGCCGGGCGTGCCTTCGGCCGTCACCGATTGCGCCGCGCGCTCGTGGCGGCGCAGGTCGCGCTGTCAATCTCGCTCCTGGTCGGCGCGGGATTGTGCCTGCGCAGTCTCAACCAGGCCACGCAGATGACGCCGGGATTCCAGGCCGAAGGGGTCGTCGTTGGATGGCTCGATCTGTTCTCCGCCGGCTATACCGCAGAAGAAGGACGCGCTTTCTACGGACGAGCGCTGGAGCGCGTTCGCGCATTGCCAGGTGTGGAATCAGCGTCGTTGAGCCGCCGCATCCCGCTCGGCTTCATGGGCGGCAGCTTTTCAGACATCACGGTAGAAGGCCACGCGAAGTCGGACGACGACCCGCAAGGCGTCGGCTTGAACTATGTCGGCCCGGATTACGCGCGGACCCTGCGCATTCCAGTAATTGCGGGACGGGACCTCTCGTCCGACGACACGTTCGAGCGCCCTCGGGTGTCGCTGATCACCGAGTCAATGGCGAAGGTCTACTGGAAGGATCGCGATCCGATTGGCGGCCGGTTCATGTTCGGCAGTCCGCGTCCTGATCAGGAGCCGCAATGGATCACCGTGATCGGCGTCGTCAAGGACATCAAGCAACGGACGCTGACCGAGCGCGCGCAGCCATCGGCCATGATCCCGATGCTGCAGTTCTACTCGTCGACGTCGGTCCTCAACGTTCGCACCGCATCCGGCTTGCAGGCGATCGGCGGCCAGTTGCAGCAGGCGTTGCGCGAGCTCGATCCGCGTGTGCCCTTCTACAACGTCAGCCTCCTGTCCGACCACACCAGGGCGGCAACATTTCAGCAGAAACTGGCCGGCGACCTGTTGGTGGTATTTGGAGCGCTCGCACTGGCGCTTGCCGGCATCGGCAGCTACGGCGTGTTGTCGTATCTGGTTGGATTGCGGCGTCGCGAGATCGGCATCAGGCTGGCGGTGGGCGCGAGGCGCGCCGACGTATTCCGGTTGATCGCCGGCAGCGGTGCGCGGTTGATCGGCGTTGGCGTCATCGCCGGTCTGCTGCTATCGGTGGGCGTCGGCATGGGCCTGGAAAGCCTGCTGATCGGAATCGAGCCGACCGATCCGATTACATATGCGGGCGTGATTGGGGTGCTGACAATCGTCGCCGCTGCGGCGTGCCTCGTTCCTGCGCGCCGCGCCGCCGCTGTAGATCCGGCAATCACCCTGCGGGATGAATAGACGAATGGAAAAAATCTTCCCCTGATCCGCTTTATCTCGTGTCCATAACTCCTGAGCTCCTGTTATTTTCAGAGGATGAGGTTTCTCAAGCTAATCCTATTGTGGGCAATTCTGATCGCGGTGGTTGGCGGTGGCGCGGCGTGGTTCCTCGCCGGTCGCGAGGCCGGACCAACGATCACGGTCGGCTCCCCGCAGAAGTTTGTCGGCCGCGCCACCGCTTTTTCGGCAACGGTTGAATCACCGACGCCGGTGACGGCGCCCGAGATCGCGATCGAACAAAACGGCCAGACGATGACGGTGACGCCTGAGAAAGTTGACTGGAGCGGCACTGAGCGGGTCGCCGTCAGCGGCACCATCGGCCGCTCTACCCAGCCGGCGCTCGCCAACGGGCCGGCCCGAATCATCATCACCGCGCGGCGCGAGGTGATGTTCGGCCTGCGACAGGCTTCCAACACCATCACGCAGGATGTCGAGGTGCGGCTGGATCCACCGCGCGTGGCCGTGATCTCCCTCCATCACTTCATCAACGCTGGCGGCGCCGAATTCGTGGTCATGCGCGCCACTCCGCCGGACGTCGAGGCCGGCATCCAGGTCGGCGACGCACGCTACCCGATGTATCCCGGCTCGGCGGTGGGCATTGCCGACCCGGCAATACGCGCCGGCTTCTTCGCATGGCGCCACGATCAGGACGCGAAGACGCGGCTGATGGCGTACGCGCGCGACGCTGCCGGCAACGAAGTGACAACGCCCTTCGACTACAAGCCGTTTCCGAAGCGCTTTCTTGATTCGAGGATCCCAATCGACCAGCGGTTCCTGGACCGCGTCGTGCCCGCGATCGCCTCGCACACGCCTGATCTGAAAATCGACACCGGTTCGCCGGAAGGCCTGCTGAAGGGGTTTCTCGAGATCAACGGCAACTTGCGCCGGAACAACAACGCCACCATCGCGGCGCTGGCAGACAAGAGCGCCCCGAAGATGCTGTGGTCAGACGCGTTCGCGCCGATGGTCAACGCGCAGGTCGAGTCACGCTTTGCCGATCGGCGT
>DASVFC010000544.1:0-3858 GCA_036380235.1 Vicinamibacterales bacterium | reverse complement strand
CGACGTCGCCACCGCGAACGCCACGCGATTGACGAACGATGCGGATGACGAGATCGCGCCGGCCTGGTCGCACGATGGGCGTTCGGTAATGTTTGGCGCGCGTCGCTCGGGCACCTGGCAGGTGATGCGGCAATCGATCGCCGACGCATCACGCACGCAGCTCACCACCGACGGCGGCTACGCCGCGCAGGCCTCACCCGATGGCAAGACGATCCTCTTCACACGCCTCGAGCGGCAGGGTGTGTGGTCGATGCCCGTCGATGGCGGGGAAGCCGCGCTGCTGGTGCCCGGAGTGCGCGCCGCCGAGACCGTGAACTGGCGCGCCCATCACAACGGCATCTATTACATCGCCTCCACCGCGAACCAGGTGGTGGTCCGCAAAGCGCCGATCACCGGCGGCAACGCCGTTGACGTTGCGTGGCTCGGTAACTACTCGTGGCCTGGTTTTGCGATCACCCCTGACGGCACGCGTGTGATCTACTCGCATTGGGATCGCCGCGAAAGCAACATCATGGCGATGGAGCCAGAATCGTAACTGGCCCGAATCCTGCTCTCCCGTTGGCCGCGATGCCTGCCTGCCCTCTATCGTGGTCAAACCGTGCTGATATCCCTCTGTCTCGCGTTCGTTTTGTCCCTTCCTTTGGAATCGGCGGCGCAGCCTGTGACGGGTCGTGTGACGGGCACCGTCGTCGAAGCGCGCACCGGCGCGCCGCTGGTCGCGGTGCTGGTCAAGGTGCAATCAACCGGTCAACAAGCGTTATCGGATGCGGACGGGCGCTTCGAAATCGCTGACGTTCCCGCCGGTCCACAGACACTGCTCGTGTCCGTTGTTGGTTACGGCCTCGTGCGCCGCGACGTCACGGTTGCTGCCGGCGAGGCAGTCGAAGTATCGATTCCCGTTGCCGAAGGCGCGAGCACATACGTTGAAGATGTCGCGGTGTCGGCGAGTCCATTCCGCGAGGCGGAAGCGGGCGTCACTTCGCAATCCGTTCTCGGCAGCCGCGATCTGCTCGCGCTACGCGGTTTGATCGCCGACGATCCGTTCCGTGCCGCGCAAGTGCTGCCATCGGTCGCGACCAGCGACGACTTTCGCGCCGAGTTCGCGGTGCGCGGCCTGGGGCCCACCAACATTGGCACCACGGTGGACGGCGTCGACAGCCCGTTGCTGTTGCACACCGTTCGCAGCGAGGATGACGGCGGCTCGCTGGCGCTGATCAACAGCGACATCCTCGAATCCACCGCGCTGTTGTCGGGAGCGTACCCGCAGCGGCTCGGCTCGCATCTCGGCTCGCGCCTCGACTTCGCGACGCGCGATGGCGCGCGCGACCGCCTGCGCGGGCGCATTTCCGTCAGCGCTTCTTCCGCGAGCACCGTTTGGGAAGGCCCTTTGGGATCGGCGAAGAAGGCCAGCTGGTTGGTCGCGGTCCGACAAAGCTATCTCGATTGGCTGCTCAAGCAGATCGACGACGATTCCGGAACCGCGTTCGGGTTTCTCGATGGCCAGGCGAAGTTCGCCTTCGACCTCTCGCCGACGCAGCAGCTGCGCGCGACGATGATCGCGGGACGGTCGGTGTTGTCGGAGGAATTCCAGAATCCTGGACTCAACACCCTTGTCGAAGGTGAAAGCCGCACTTACATCGGCAACCTCCAGTGGCGCTACACGCCGTCAACGAAGCTCTCCGTGTCGCAACAGCTGTACACCGTGAGAGCCGACTACGACAACCGCGTCACCGACGGCCGCTCGCGCGAAGAAGGTGATGATCTCGACATTACGTGGCGGGCCGCGGTCGAGTACCAGCTGGCCGCTTCGCATCGCCTCGAGTTCGGCGCCAACGCACAGTCGCTTGATGCCACGCGCATCGAACGCGCCTTCACATCGACTACGAGCGCAACATTACAGAGCGCGGATGTGGCCACCTGGTCGGCGGCGGGATGGGCGCAATATCGATGGACGCCCAACGCGCGGCTGTCGATCACCCCGGGCGTCCGGATCGAACACTGGGATCTCGTCGATGCGGCGAAGGCCGCACCATGGCTACTCGCCGAATATCAGCTGCGTCCCGGTCTGCGTGCTCGATTTGGCGCCGGCGTGCAATACCAGGCGCCGTCGATCGATCAGTCGCTGATCATCCTTGGCGACACGCAGCTGGTTCCCGAACGCGCAAGAACGCTCGAGGGAGGCCTCGAACAGCGGTTCGGCGAAGCCTGGCGCCTCTCTGGTGCGGTGTATCAGCGCCGCGATACCGATCGGCTGCGCTTCGTCAATTCCGAGATCCGCATCGCGAACAACGCCGTCGCCTTGCCCTTTGCTTCGAACTGGCAGAACGTGCTCGACGGTGACGCCAGCGGCGCGGAACTGACCCTCGAACGTCGCTCCGCGAACGGGTTCAATGGCTGGCTCTCCTACGCGTGGAACAAATCCGAGCTCGAAGATCGCCTCACCGGTGAGCGCTTTTACGCCGATTGGGATCAGCGTCACACCTTCAATGGCTACGTGGCCTATCGATGGTCGGGCCGCACCAGCGTGTCGGCGCGCCTTCGCCACGGCTCAAACTTTCCGATCCGCGGTTACATCGGCGAATCGCCGCAGGGCGGCTACGCGTTGAGCACGCAGCGCAACAGTCTCCGGCTGCCCGCCTACACACGGCTGGATATTCGCGCCGATCGCACGTTCACGTATCGCAAGAGCCGGCTGACGCTGTTCGTCGAGGCGATCAACGCCACCAATCGGGACAACTATCGCTACGACAGTCCCGGCATCAACCTCACCACGCGACGGGTCTTCGAACCCTTCGAAACGATGTTCCCGTTGCTGCCTGTTGCCGGGGTGTTGATCGAGTTCTAAGTGTGGGCGGGTCGCGAGACCCGCCCCTCCCTGGCGGAGGTCACGGCGCCTTCGGCGCCAGCTCCTTCACCATCTGCTGGTAATAGGCGAGGCGGGACAACTGATCTTTCGTCGGCGCGCCGGTCCATCTGCCGATCGCGCCGTACAAACCGCTGATGCGCGACGTCAGCTCGCGCGACTGGCGTTTGAGCTCCACGACATCGGCTGCCGTGCCTGGCATCTTCTGGATGCGATCGTTGACGGGACCAAAGGCGCGCGCGAGCGCTGCGGCCTGCTGTACGGCATCGGTCCACTGCTTCCGGTCAGCAGGTGAGATGTCGACCCGCGGATCTTCGCGCACTTCGACCTTTTGCTCGAGCGTGCGCCCGCCCGCAACCAGCCGCACCACGTAGGTCCCGGGCGCCACCAGTGGTCCCGGCATGCCCGCGCCCCTCGCTCCATCGTCATCGTCGTCGCCGCCGCCACCGCCGCGAATTGGCAGTTCCGCTTCGCGCAGGTTCCACACGATGCGATTGACACCGCGGTTGCCAGTGGCGCGGAGCGTGTTCACCAATTGGCCGCTCGACGTGTGCACCGTGACCGTCGGCGCTACGCCGGGAGTGCCGATCCAGTAGTCGATCAACGCACCGTTGGCGGGATTGTCGCCGCGGAACCACATGTCGCCTGTGTGCGCCTTCAGGTTGGTTTGTCGAATCTGGTAGGCCGGCGCCACCGTGAACAGATGCGCCGCCGATCCGATCACCGCCGGCGTCATCTCCTGCAGCGCGTTGATCTTGTCGAGGATCCAGATGCCGCGGCCGTGCGACGCCAGCACGAGATCGTTGTCGCGCGGCTGAATCACCAGGTCGTTGAACGGCAGCGTCGGCATGTTGTTCTTCAGCTCGATCCAGTTGGTGCCGCCATTCGGCGTGAAGAACACGCCGAGCTCCGTCGCCGCGAACAACAGGTCTGGATTTTTGACGTCTTCGCGAAGCGTCCTGACGACGCGGCCGGAGGGCATGTCGCCGGAAATC
>DASVFC010000543.1:0-14585 GCA_036380235.1 Vicinamibacterales bacterium | reverse complement strand
GGTGCCGTCGATCACGCGGCCGCCGACGAAGGCCGTGGTCTGCGCGCTCGCCGCGGTGGCGGAGAGCAGAAGAAGGGTCAGGATTCTAGTCATGCGCATGCGCGCTAGCGTAACATCTCCCCATGCAGTCCTTGCACGTGCTGGTCGCAGACGACGAGCCGGTGTCGCGGACGGTGGTCGGCGCGATCTTGAAGAAAGCCGGTTTCATCGTCAGTTACGCGCCTGATGGCGAGCAGGCATGGCAGCGGCTCGACGGGCCGACGGCGCCAGAGCTGGCGCTGCTCGACTGGGAGATGCCGGGACTGCAGGGGCCGGAAGTGGTCGAGCGGATGCGCAGTAAGGAGACGCAGACGCCAACCTACGTCATCCTGCTGACCTCTCGCGACTCGTCTGCCGACATCGTGCGCGGACTGCGCGCCGGCGCCGATGATTACGTCTGCAAGCCGGCCAACGAAGAGGAATTGATCGCGCGCGTCAATGTGGGCGCGCGGGTCGTGCAGTTGCAGGCGGCGCTGGCCGATCGCGTGCGCAGCCTCGAAGAGGCGCTCGCCAACGTGCGAGCCCTGCAGACGTTGCTGCCGATGTGCGCGTATTGCAAGTCCATCCGCAACGACCAGAACTACTGGGAAAAAGTCGAGACCTATTTCACGCAGCATTCCGGCGTATCGTTCACGCACAGCTACTGCCCGAATTGTTACGATCGCTTCGTGCGTCCGGAGCTCGAGGCGTTGGAAGACGCACAAAAGTCCCAGGAACGCCTCAAGCGGAAGTAATGACGACCGATCGCGCGCTGGATCCGAAAGTGATCGACAGGCTGCGGCAGCTCACCATGCCCGGCGAGCCTGAGGTGCTGGCAGAAGTCCTGCAGCTGTTTCTCGATGAAGTCCCGAAGAGGCTGCGTGCGCTGCAGACCGCACTCGCCGCCGGCGATGCGGCGCAGGCGGCGCGCCTCGCGCATTCGCTGAAGGGCAGCTCAGGGAACCTCGGCGCGGATTCGATGACGGACGTGTGCGGCCGCATCGACGAACTGGCAAAGAACGGCGATCTCGGACGCTGCGCGCCGCTCGTGGCCTCGCTGACCGACGAGTATCACCGCGTCGAGCTCGAGATCAAGCAACTCCTGCAAACTTCCTGACGTATTCCTTGACGCGCATCTTACGGGCGGTGTTCTCCGAGCTCATATAGCGGATGACGCCGAACACCGGACGCTCGGGGTGCCAAGGGCGGTCGTAGCGGCCGAGCACCCAGAAGATGCCGCTATAGGAATTCGGGTTCCGCCCGTCGAGCGCGTACTTGTTGTTCAACTCGATCATCGTCGCCAGCGCTTCGCGCGGCGTGGCGCTCCACTCGAGAATCTTCTTGCCCCACAACATGCGCAGGTAATTGTGGATGCGGCCTTCGGTAACGAGCTGCCGTTGCGCGGCGTTCCACAGCGGATCGTGCGTCTGCGCGCGTTCGAACTCGGCCAGCTCATACACGAATTCGCGTTCGTCGCTTTCATGCAGCTCGAGCGAGCGCAATGCCCACGGCGGCAGCGATTCGAACAAGTCGTAGTCGTCTTGCTTCGACGTCAGGTTGTAGCCGAGCTCGCGCCAGGTGATCAACTCATCGAGAAAAGCTTCCGCGGCGGCGCTGATGCCCCACCAGCCTTCTTTAGCGCCCGTTGCCTTCGACGGGAGATGGCCGAGCCAGCCTTCGCGCGCCATTAGCGCATCGAACACGTCGTGCACCGACAAGTGGCCCCAATGCAAGTACGGCGATAACCGGCTCGAGAGGTCTTCGTCGGGATGATTGCGTCCAGACGCCAGGCGGGGGAAATCAATAGCGAGGAACTCCGCGAGCCGCTGCCTGGCAGCTGCAGTTCCGCCGCGCGCTCGCACGGGGCGAACACGGCGATCGATGGGCAACGCCTGAACATTGCCGCCTGCGTCGAGCCACTCCAATGCGTGTGGCCATGCCGGCGGCACCTCTGCCGGCAAAGTTGCCAGCGTTGTGCGCGGCGCGTGTGCGAGTGGATCCGTCAGCGGCCGATGCTGCAGATGCGATGGCAGCTCCTTCTGCAGCACGCGGCGAAACGCGTATGCGGTGGGGAACACCTGGGCGGTGGCGCGAAGCGGTAGCACGCCGTTCGAGTCCACGGCCTCGAGGGCGACATCGACGGCGGCAGCGGCGGCGGCTACGAGCCGGGGCAGAAAAAAGCACGGGAACTCATCCGTGACCACCACTGCGGCGTTGGCAGCTAAGGCGGCCAGCAAGCCGTTCGATTCGCCGCGCGATCGCTCGAGGTAGGGGTAATAGCGGACGTTGGCCGCCTGAAACGCCGCGGCGTTGTCGCGCATCCCATCAATGACGAATTGGTGAAAGCGGGCGGATGCCCACTTGTGATCCACCTGGAGCGCTTCGAAGACAAGCAGCGGCTTGCGAAGCGCCACCGCGTGCTCGACCGCTCGCTGCAAGCCGAAGTTCGAGGTGGCCCGCCGCGCCGCGATCATCCAGTAAAGAACGTAGTCGCCGCTGATGCGCACCGGCGCGGCGTTCATGGCTGTGATGCGGACCCGGGGAACCATTCAGCTACAATTCACTGTAGAGGATTTCATCACATGATTGTTCAGCGTTATCCAGAACCATTCATCGCGCCGATGCGCGCCGAGCTCACGCGCCTTGGCTTTGAGGACCTGCGGACAGCCGAGGCCGTGGACACGGCCGTCAAGCAGCCGGGGACGACGATGATTGTCGTCAATTCGGTGTGCGGATGCGCCGCCGGCAAGGCCCGTCCAGGGATTGCGCTGGCGCTCACCAAGGGCAAGCGTCCCGACCACCTGAAAACCGTCTTCGCCGGCGCCGACGTCGAAGCCACCGAGCAGGCGCGCGGCTATTTCGCGCCTTATCCGCCGTCATCGCCGTCGATCGCGATCATGAAGGACGGCCAGCTGGTCTACATGATGGAGCGTCGCCAGATCGAAGGGAACCCGGCGGACGCGATTGCGGCGGAGCTGAGAAGGGCGTTTGAGGAACACTGCTGAGACAGTCGGCAGTCAACAGTCGGCAGTTAACAGTTTTCAGTTGGCAGTTGGCAGTTCAGTCTGCAGTTGGCAGTTAGCCACCGCGGGTATGCATTTCCAAGTGAGGGTCGCGACGGAGAGCGTTCAGCGGGATTAACGGTGAACGCTCTCGCAGCGACAACCTCGCCTCGGCGCCGCGATCCGTGCGTGCGTGCCAGACGCCCGTGATTAACTCCCTGAGTGTTTCCGAAGTGGCGCCGCCTCTCAGCGGTCCGCGTAAGTCGACGCCACGGCTCGCGTAAAGACAGAGATACCACACTCCATCGGCTGTCAGGCGGCTGCGGTCGCACGACTTGCAGAACGGTTCCGTGGTCGACGCGATGATGCCGAAGACGGTTCCATCCGCCAGCTGATACCTGTCAGCTGGCGCGGAGGAGGACTCGCGAAGAGGCGTAATCGGTCCATAGTGCGACGCAATCGTCGCCAACATCTCCTGCCGTGAGACGACCTGCGACATGGACCATGTTGTCGCGCCGCCGACATCCATGTATTCGATAAAGCGGATCTCGGCGCCGCGCGCCTTTGCGAAATCGAGCAGCGGAATCATCTCGTCGTCGTTGACGCCGCGAATGATGACGGAATCGAGCTTGAATCCCCGAAAGGGATCGACGGCGGCGTCGATTCCGGCAAGCACCCGTGGCATTTCATCGAAGCGCGCAAGCTTGATGAATCGGTCGCGCTGCAGCGTATCAAGGCTGATCGTCAGCCGATGAAGGCCTGCCTTCTTCAACTCTTGAACCGCGGGTTTCAGCAACACCGCGTTGGTCGTCATCGCCAGATCGCGAATCGCACTCTTGCGCGCAAGCTGCTCGATCAAGTGCGGCAGATTCCGGCGCAGCAGCGGCTCACCACCGGTGAGGCGCACTTTTTCGACACCAAGCATCACGAACTGATCGACGAGACGCTCGATCTCTTCGAATTGAAGAATGTCCTCGCGCGGCAGCCAAAGGTAGTCTTCCTCCGGCATGCAGTACTGGCAGCGCAGATTGCACCGATCGGTGACCGACAGCCGCAAGTTCGCGAGCGGCCGGTGATGCGTGTCGAAAATGGGCACTGCGTCTATTCTAACGTGAGCGCTTTCGCGCCAGGCGTTTCTCCACGTTCGTGACAATCGTCGAGAAAATCGCGCACAACTCGTCCGCCTCCTGCTCGAGGCCCAGTTCCCGAACGCGCGCGGCGTTCTGTAACTCTCCGAGGTGAATCTTCCGCAAGCAGGCCTTCGATTCCTTGGGTTCGCGTAAGGCGGTCCTCATCTTGCTCAGAAAGTCAGCATCTGACGAGCCATTGTCGGCTTCGCAGAGGTTGTTGGAGGTGCTGTCTGCTGCGCGAATGAGCTGCTCCCAGACGACCTCGCTCGGATAATTCATGTCGGTGGCGGGGTAGGACAGGTTCACGTTGGTGCTGAAGCGAATCGCTCGCTCCTGCAGCGCTATAGTTCGCTTTCTGGCGGCCGATGGTTCTTTCATGTCGCCAAGAAATGCAATCGCCAGACCGCGCGAATTTCGGCCACAAGCTGTAGGAGCCGCTGCCGGGGATCGCAGCTATTTCAACAAACTTGCCGACTCAAAATTGAACATTCTGCGAACCGCCCGAACCCGGCTGCCAACCGTCAACTGCCAACTGCCAACTGCCAACTGCCAACTGCCAACTGCCAACTGCCAACTGAACTGCCAACTGCCGACTGCCAACTCTTAACTGCCGACTGTTGACTGCTGACTGTCAGCGCGGCGCCCGCATTCGCTCCAGCATCTCGCCGAGCCTGCGAATTTCTTCACCGTACTTCGCCCAGTCACCCGCTTTCTGCGCCTCGAGCGCACGCTGGTAGGTGGCGCGGGCATCGGCGGCAAGGCGGTCCCACTCTGGCGCCGTGCCGGCGGGCGCGCCGGTGGCGGGTGACACGGGTGGCGTCGGCGTCGACGTTGTGGCCGACGCCCGCGACGTCGCCGCTGCGGCGGCGCGATCGCCGTCGCCGAACAGGCGCGCAATGGCTTGATCGAGCGTCGGCTCCATCACGATCCGGTTCTGGTACGCGACGATCACGCGCGTCAGTTCGGGAATGCGGCCGTTCTGCGCGCGCAGGTACAGCGGGCGCACGTAGATCAGCGATTCCTCGATCGGGATCACCATCAACGTGCCCTGAATTACCTGAGACCCCTGCTGGTTCCACAACGTGATCTGCGGTGCGATCACCTGGTCCTGGTTGATTCGTGCCACCACCTGCGCCGGACCGAAGACCAGCGTCTGCTTCGAGAACTGGAACACCTGCAGCTTACCGTAATGCTCACCGTCGCTGCGGGCCACCATCCACGACGCCAGGTTGTCTCGCCGCCGCGGCGTGAACGGCAGCATCTGGATGAACTCCAGCGACTGCTCGCCGGGCAGCTTCATCATCGTGTAGTACGGCTCCATGCGCCGGCTCTCGCCGCCGCTGTCCACCGCCGGCGCCTCCCATTGATCTTCCTTGTTATAGAAGACCGCGGGGTTGGTCATGTGGTACGTCGCATACACCGCCGATTGAATCTGGAAGATGCCTTCCGGATAGCGAATGTGGTTGCGCAGGTCTTCTGGCATGTCGCCGAGCGGCCGCATCAGGTTGGGAAAGATCTTGGCAATCGTCTGCGCAATCGGGTCGGTGGTGTCGGCGTGATAGAACGTGACGGTGCCGTGATAGGCGTCGATCACCACTTTCACCGAGTTGCGGATGTAGTTGACGTTGCCCGCGGCCGTCGAGTACGGATATCGATCGGTCACCGTATACGCGTCCTGGATCCAGAAGATGCGGCCGTCGCTCACCACCGGATACGGATCGTCGTCGAGCACGAGGAAGGGCGCGATCTTCGAAACGCGCCTGCGGATCTGCCGATCGAAGATCAGCCGGCTTTCGTTCGTGATGTCGTCGCTCAGCACGATTTGATACGAGCGGAAGTGGAGCGCGAACAACAGCTTCGACCAGAACGACCCGACGGGGATGCCGCCGGTGCCGGCGTACTGCGAGTAAACGTTGTCTTCGCCCTTCGGGTAGTCGAACTCCTGCGCGCGCGTGCGGACGATCACATAGTCGTTGGCCAGCTCGCCGAAGTAGATGCCGGGCTGGCTGATGTTGAGATCCACGGTTGTGACCGGCGGCAGATCGCGCACGAACAGCACCGGGAAGCCGTCGGAAGTCACCTCGTTCACCGGACCCAGGGTGAGGCCGTAGCCGTGCGTGAACACCAGCCGTTCGTTGATCCAGGTGCGGTTCTGCAGCGCCGCCGGATTCATCTCGCGCACCGATAACATCACTTGCCGGCTCTGGCCGTTGATCGGGTAGCGGTCGTTGTCGACGGACACGAAGTCGTAATACGGGCGGATCTCCTGCAGCTGTCCGAAGGTCTCGAGCAGCGGCTGGTGATCCCACAACCGCACGTTGTCGAGCGTCGCACGATTGTTCTCGATCGCTTCGCGCGACAACGACGCGCCGCCGGGCAGCTCGCGCTCTTCGACGTTCTCCAGCGCAAACGCGGCGCGCGTTGCCGCGATGTTGTACTGCATGAACGGCGTTTCGCGATCCTGCTCGTTCGGCGTGACGCTGAACCGCTGCAGCATCGCCGCATAGCCTTCACCAGCGAGCAGCGTCACCGCATACACGGCAGCACCGGCGATCAGCAGACGAGTCGATCGGGTGGTGGCCGACGCGACGGCCAGACCCGCGGCGACGATCGCGGCCGCGGTGAGGGCGAGAGCAGCGGGCATGCGCGCGTAAGCATCGGCGTAGGTGGCGCCCTGGATGATGCCCGACGGCATCACGATCTCCTGCACACGGCTCAGCCACGCGCCCATCGCGAGCACGAGGAAGAACCCGGCCGCAAGCCACGTCAGGTGCTGACGCGCGCGGTCTTCGACGCGCAGGCCGAACGGCGTCAGCGTGATCTGGCCGGCGACAAAGTAGAGTCCACCGGCGCCAACCATGGCGAGCACGATCAAGCCCAGTAGCAACCCGCGCATCAATTCCAGTGCCGGCAGCGTGAAGACGTAAAACGCCGCGTCGTACCCGAGCACCGGGTCGCTGGCGCTGAACGGCACCTGGTGCCACCAGCTCAGGATCGTCATCCAGCGCGCCGACATGAACGAGCCGACGAGCAGCGACACCACGGCGGCGAGGATCATGACGAGCGGCCGCACCTGGTCGCGCGTCGGCAACGCCACGGTGAATCCTTCCCGCGTCGTGAAGGAGATCGGCGCCGGCGACAGCGCCGCGATCGCGTGGCGAACGTTGAACGACAGCCACGCAATGGCGATCGCAAAGGCCGACGCGCCGGCCGCGGCGCGCGTGGAGATCTCGGTGGAGTAGACGTGCTGATAGCCGACTTCGCCGAACCACAACCAGTCAGCCAGGAAATCGACAGCGGCCGGCAGGACGAAAAACGCCAGGGCGGCCAGGACGAGGACAATCGCGCGGAGGGGCACGAAGGAAGTTTACTCTCCCCGCTTCAATCGCCGCAGGGTTCGCCGCTGGTCCCGATCCGGCCTGGCCTTCGGCGTCGCTGCCGCCCGGTAGAGGCGTTCGAGGCGGCGCAGCTCGATCTCTTCCGGGGTCGGTTTCGGCGAGTGGTCCTCGTATAACGTGCGCGCCACGGCCTTTGGCAGGTGTTCGTCGGTGACGCCAAGCACCGTGATCAGCTGCTTCCGGCCGAACGGCCGATGAATCTCGATTTCATCGTCTTCCTTGACCAGACGCCCCGCCTTGCCCGCGGTGCCGTTGACGATCACTTTATTGAGCTTGCACGCTTTCGTGGCTTCGGAGCGCGTCTTGAACAAACACGCCACGTCCAACCAGACATCAAGCCGCACGTCCCCCATAGCACCACCAATAACACGAAGGACGCGAAGGACACGAAGATCACGAAGATCAGGACGATTACGACGACCACGATAACTTCAAGCTGACGCGATTCGCGGCGGCGCTGCGCGCCGCGGGCCGGCCTCCACGAATCGCGTCAGCTGCGTGCCTTCGTGTCCTTCGTGTTCTTCGCGTTCTTCGTGTTACAACGGTGCCGCTCATGAGCAAACGCCCGCACTCATCGTTGGTCTTGGACGGTCCCGAGCGCGCGCCTGGGCGCGCGATGCTGCACGCCGTCGGTTTCACGCGCGAAGACTTTCAGAAGTCGCAGATCGGCGTCTGTTCGACCTGGAGCCAGGTGACGCCGTGCAACGTCCACATCGACGCGCTCGCCAGGCATGCGGCTGATGGCGCCAACGGCGCCGGCGCGAAGGCGACGATCTTCAACACGATCACCGTGTCCGACGGTATTTCGATGGGCACCGAAGGCATGAAGTACTCGCTGGTGTCGCGCGAGGTGATCGCCGACTCGATTGAAACGGTGATGGGCGCCGAAGGGTTCGACGGCCTCGTGGCGATCGGCGGCTGCGACAAGAACATGCCGGCGTGCGTGATGGCGATGGCGCGGCTCAATCGCCCGTCGGTGTTCGTCTATGGCGGCACCATCCTTCCCGGCAATTTCCAGGGCAGGCCGGTCGATATCGTGTCGGTGTTTGAAGCCGTCGGACAGCACGCGGCGGGCAAACTGTCGGACGAAGGGCTCGCCGATCTCGAGCAACACGCGTGCCCCGGCGCCGGGTCGTGCGGCGGCATGTATACCGCGAACACCATGGCGTCGGCGATCGAAGCGCTCGGCCTCAGCCTGCCGAACAGCTCCGCACAAGCCGCGGTCTCGAACGACAAGCGCGATGACTGCACTCGCGCGGGCCGCGCGGCGGTGAACCTCGTCGAGCGCAACATTCGGCCGCGCGACATCCTGACACGCAAGGCGTTCGAGAATGCCATCGTCACGATCAGCGCGCTCGGCGGTTCGACCAACGCGGTGCTGCACCTGCTGGCGATCGCGCACGCGGCCGGGGTCAGGCTCACCATCGACGACTTCACGCGCATCGGTCGCAAGGCGCCGGTCGTCGCGGATTTGAAGCCAAGCGGCAAGTACGTGATGGCGGAGCTCGTGAAAATCGGCGGCCTCACGCCGCTGATGAAGCGGCTGCTCGATCACGGGCTGCTGCACGGCGACGTGATGACGGTGACGGGGCAGACGCTCGCCGAAAATTTGGCCGGCGTGAAGGACTATCCGGCGGGTCAGCAAGTCGTCCGGCCGATTGATCAACCGATCAAACGGGACAGTCACCTCGTGATCCTGCGCGGCAACCTCGCGCCTGATGGCGCGGTCGCCAAGATCAGCGGCAAGGAAGGGGAGCGCTTTAGCGGCAAGGCGCGCGTCTTCGACCGCGAAGAAGACGCCCTCGCGGCGATCCTCGCCGGCAAAATCAAGAAGGGCGACGTGGTGGTGATTCGCTACGAGGGTCCGCGCGGCGGTCCGGGCATGCGCGAGATGCTGTCGCCCACCAGCGCGATCATGGGCCGCGGACTCGGAGCAGACGTCGCCCTGATCACCGACGGACGCTTCAGCGGCGGCACCCACGGCTTCGTCGTCGGGCACATCACGCCGGAAGCATTTGTTGGCGGACCATTAGCGTTCGTCAGGAATGGCGACCCGATTACGATCGACGCCCGCGCCCGGCAACTGAGCCTCGACGTGCCGGTCAAGGACTTCAACGCCCGGCGGCGTTCGTGGAAGCCCAGGAAAGCTCGTTATACGCGCGGGGTGCTTGCCAAATATGCGCGTCTCGTCTCCACCGCCAGCGTCGGCGCCGTGACCGACCATGAATGAATCCAAAAAATCGTAGGGCCGCGATCCATAAGTACTGCGCTTGCAAACCTTTCACGTACCCGCGTAAACTCCGGCCACTTACGTAAACAACCCGTTACATTCTCGCGGCTCTTGGTGTTGTTGATGAATTGATCGAAGCGTCAGGGTGCGTGTAAACCAGTGCGGTGGAACACGAACCGTTCTCGAATTTGGAGGGAAATCGAGTATGAGGAACCTTGTAATGCGGTGGTGCGCGGTCGCACTGCTGTTTGTTCCGTTGGCCACCAGTAGCGCCTGGGCGCAGACGTTTACTGGTGCCGTGCGCGGAGTCGTGTCCGACGCCAACGGTGTCATCCCCGGCGTGACCGTCACGCTGATCAACGAAACCAACGGCGCGACGCGCGACGCCGTGTCGAACGAGCGCGGGCTCTACGACTTCACCGCCGTTCCTCCAGGCACCTACACGGTGAAGGCCGAACTCACCGGGTTCAAGACCTTCGAGAACAAGGGTGTGCGCGTCGCCACGCAGCAGTTCGTGCAAATGGACATCCGCATGGATGTCGGCCAGCTGCAGGAGACGATTACCGTCACCGGCGAGGCGCCGCTGATCGATACGTCGAACGCATCAACGGGCGCCGTCATCGATTCGCGCCAGCTCGAGACGTTGCCGAGCGCCGGCCGTTCCGCGTTCCTCTTCGCCGTGACGGTGCCGACCGTGGTCGCCTCCGGCGACGCGCAGTTCAACCGCCAGCAGGATCAGACCAACGCCTCGCTGCTGTCGCTGGGCGGCGGTGCCCGGCGCGCCAACAACTACCTCGTGGACGGCGTGCCGATCACCGACCTGCGTAACCGCGCCTCGGCGAACCCGAACATGGAAGCCATCGAAGGCGTCAACGTGCAGGTGCACCAGTACGATGCCGAGACCGGCCGTACCGGCGGCGGCACGTTCAACACCGCCACCAAGTCCGGCGGCAACACCTTCAGCGGCAGCGGCTTCTACCAGACCCGTCCGCGCTGGGGCGCCTCGCAGAACTATTACTCGGCAATCAAGGACATACCGCTGCCCGAAACTTATTTCCACTACGGCGGCGGTTCCTTCGGCGGCCCGATCGCGCGCAACCGGACGTTCTTCTGGTACTCGGCGGAAGGTTATGGCTCGAATACCACCCGTAACGCGCCGGTGCGCCTGCCGACCGCGCGCGAGCGCGCCGGCGACTTCTCGCAGACCTTCGACAGCGCCGGCAACCTGCAGGTCATTTACGACCCGCTGACCGGCGACGCCAGCGGCAACGGCCGCCAGCCGTTCCCGGGCAACGTGATTCCGCAGAACCGGCTCAATCCCGTCGCGACGAAGATGCTCAGCTACCTGCCCGACCCGGGTCAGGCCACCTCGCGTGCCGGCGTCAACAACTGGCCGGGTCTTGCCGAGATCAACGATCGCGCGATCATGCACACCATCAAGGCCGATCATCGATTTGGCGACAAGGTGTCGCTGAGCGGCTTCTACCTTTACAACGCCACCGACGAGCCCTGCGCAAACTCGGTGTATCCCGGTCTGAATAATCCGAACCGCTTCATCGACCGTGCGGACTACTTGCTGATTCGCCGCGTCCACATCCTGGCGTTGAACAACACCTGGCTGCCGGGCAACAACACGGTCGCCACGCTGCGCTACGGCATGACCAAGTTCATCGACGACGACACGCTGTCGATCGATTACGACCCGGCCGATCTCGGCTTCAGCCAAACCTACCTGAGCCAGATCCAGGTGGAGAAGATGCCGCGCGTGACGCCCTCCGAGTACTACGCGTTCGGCGCCATCGATCCGACGCCGCGCAACTGGTATTCGTGGAGCGCCAACGGCGCCGTCTCGAAGCTGCTCGGCGCACACACGTTCAAGGTCGGCGCCGACTGGCGCACCGTCGGCATCGAGACGCAGTCGTTCACCGATGGCGCCGGCACGTTCTTCTTCGACCGTTTCTACACCTCGGGCAACCCGCTCTCGCTGAGCAACGCGACCGGCGGCAACTCCGTTGCCAGCATGCTGCTGGGTTATCCGTCGGGCCAGCCCGGCAACGAAAGCCGCCTGACGGTGTCGTCGCCGTTCAATGCGTTCGTCCACTACATGGGTGGCTACATTCAGGACGACTGGCGCGTCAACCCGAAGTTCACGCTGAACTACGGCGTGCGCCTCGAGCATGAAACGGGCCTGCGGGAAGAGAATAACCAGCTGACCGTGGCGTTCGATCGCACGCTGAATCCTGGCGGCGCGCTCGGTTCCGTCGTCAACCCATTGAGCGGCCAGCCGATCCGCGGCGGCCTCGTCTATGCCGGCGTCAACGGCGCCAACGAGTATCAGGGCGACCCCCCGGGGCTCAAGTTCTCGCCGCGCGTGGGCATGGTGTACTCGATCAATCCGAAGACGGTGGTCCGCGCCGGCTACGGGCTCTACTGGGCGCCGTGGAACTACCAGGGCGTCAGCGCCGTGAACTACGGCAACGTCGGCTTCACGCAGACCACGCAGATCTCGCAGGGGCAATTCCAGCCCACGGTGAACCTGACCAACCCGTTCCCGAACGGCATCGCGGCTATTCGTGGCTCATCGCGCGGCGCGCTGGAAGGCGTCGGCGGCCAGATCGAATTCATCGATCAGGACAAGAAGGCGCCGCAGATTCACCAGTACTCCGTGGATGTCTCGCGCGAGTTGCCGCGCAACATCGCCATCGGCTTCGAATACGTCGGCTCCACCGGCCGTGACCTCGGTCTGGGCGGCTCGAACGACGGCATCATCAACATTAACCAGGTGCCGTCGCAATACCTGTCGCTGGGTTCTTCACTCAACGACCAGGTTGCCAACCCGTTCTTCGGCCTGCCGGCGAGCACGTTCTCGTCGACGAGCGCCGTCAACCCCAACAGCGCTACCGTCGCGCGCCGCCAGCTGCTGCGTCCGTTCCCGCAGTTCGGCGACATCCTGATGCGTCAGACGACGCTGGGCGAGAGCCAGTACCACGCCGGCATCCTCAAGTTCGAGAAGCGCATGAGCAATGGCTGGGGCGGCCGCATCAACTACACCTACAGCCGGTTGATGGACAACCAGTTCGGCGAAGGCAACTTCTTCTCGAATACCGCCGCCGAAATGCAGAACGTCGACATCACGCAGGATGACTACGGCGTCGACGCCGAATACTCGATCGGTCTGCTCGACGTGCCGCACAAGCTGACCTTCTCGCCGATGGTCGAACTGCCGTTCGGCGAAGGCAAGAAGTGGCTGAACAGCGGCATCGGCAACGTGCTGTTGGGCAACTGGACGATCTCGTCGATCATCTCGATCGAGAGCGGTTTCCCGGTTGCGATCTACACCCAGAACAACACCTCGGGTATCTTCACCCGCATGCAGCGCGGTAATCCTGGCGTCGGTGAGCCCGAGACGGACGGCTCGCGCCGGGATCGCATCACCCCGCCGCCCGGAACGGACTGCACGGTCGGGCCCTGCGGCACCGGCGACGAGTGGCTGCGCAGGGGTTCGTTCACGGCGCCCGCCGCGTTCACGCTCGGCACGCTGCCGCGCACGCTCAGCGACGTTCGCACCCCGCACCGCAACAACTGGGACTTCTCGGCGGCCAAGTCGGTCCGCCTGAAGGGCTCGATGCGCGGCGAGGTCAAGTTCGAGGTGCTCAACATCACCAACACCCCGAAGGTGCGCGGACCAGACGCCCGTCCCGATAACGCGGCGTTCGGTCAGATCCGCACGCAGTCGGGCTTCATGCGCCTGACGCAGATGACGTTCCGTCTGACGTTCTAAGGGCTGCAGCGCTCCGAGGACACGGAGAAGACACGGAGCGCACGGAGAATGCCAAGGGCGGCTCTAACGAGCCGCCCTTGTGTTGTACGCCTGCGCCGTGGCACCCATTCCTGCGCGGGGACGGCGTCATCTCGCCGTAGCTCGGATTGATTCCCACGAGCGAAGGCGGATACGCTGATCTCACCGATGCATCGTCTCGTCGTCGCGCTGGTGCTTGCGTGCGCTGCGCTGGTCTCGCCGTTGGCCCAGGCCCCAAGCCCCAAGCCACCCGCCTCCGCCAAGACTACGGCGGGCAAGCCGACGCCAAGCCCCAAGACCCAGGCGCCAAGCTCCCAGTCGCAAGCCCCAGGCCTGGGCCGTGTCGTGTTCCCAAATTCGGGCAGTGGACCCGCTCAGGCGGATTTCCTGCGGGGGGTCGCTTGGCTCCATAGCTTCGGTTACGAAGACGCCATCGATGCCTTCCGTGCGGCGCAGAAGAACGATCCTTCGTTCGCGCTGGCGTACTGGGGAGAGGCGATGAGTTTCTCGCAGCCGCTGTGGTTCTTCGAGGAAGTACCGCAGGCCAGGGCGGCGCTCGCCAAGCTTGGTCCCACCCCCGAGGCGCGCATTGCGAAAGCCAAAACGCCGAGCGAGCAGGGTTTCATGCGGGCGGTGGAAGCGTTATTTGGCCCCGGCGAAAAGGCCGCCCGGCATGCGGCGTTCGCGGCGGAAATGGCGAAGGTCGCTGCCGCTAATCCAGCGGATGACGAAGCGCAGACCTTCTATGCGCTGGGGCTGTTGAGCACGCTGCCGCGCGGCGACGCATCGTTGCCGATTCGACGGCAGGCCGGCGGCATCGCGGAGAAAGTGTTTGCGCGCAACCCGCAGCATCCCGGCGCCGCCCACTACATCCTGCACGCCTACGACCACGGTTCGCTTGCCGATCGCTCGCTGCCGGCGGCGCGCGCCTACGCGAAGATCGCGCCGGCTTCCAGCCACGCGCTGCACATGCCCGCGCATGCGTTCCTGCAGGTCGGCTTCTGGGAT
>DASVFC010000542.1:0-9332 GCA_036380235.1 Vicinamibacterales bacterium | reverse complement strand
CTCAGCGCCACGGGAAGATCCGTTCCCGGCCGCACGGCAAGATGCAGGTCGGCCAGCCGTGCCACGGTGGTGGCACGCGGATCGATCACGACGACATAGGCACCGTTGTCTCGTGCTTCCTTGAGGAACGGCATCAAGTGAATGCCCGAAACGCCGGGATTCACGCCCCAGATGACGATTAGCTTTGCGTGCGGATAATCCTCGTAGCTGACCGACGCCATCTTGCCGTAGAGGCCGGCGTTGGCAGCGCCGGTCGGCGCCGCGCAAACGGTCCGCAGCAGCCGCGACGTGCCGAGGCGGCGGAACAGGATTGCGTCGGCGTAGTCCTGCGTCAGATAACCGTTCGAGCCACCGTAACATAGCGGCAGGATGGTTTCGGCACCGCCGTTGGCGCGCGCCGATTGCATTTTCTCCGCGATGAGATCAAGCGCATCGTCCCACGTGGCACGTTTGAAGAGGCCGCTGCCTTTGGTGCCGCGTCGGATCGCCGGGTAAAGCAGGCGATCGTCTCCGTACAAACGTTCCGGGAAGCGCCGGACCTTGGCGCAGATGTAACCGTCGGTGATGTGATTCTCCGTGGCGCCGTCGATCTTCATCACGCGCCCGCCGCGCACCGTGACGTTCAACGTGCACGCGTCAGGACAATCAAGCGGGCAGGCCGTCTGGACGACCGATTCTGGTGGAGCAATGCCCGGTTTAGCCATAGATCACTAGAATAGAGGAGATGGCCGCCCTGCCCCAAGTTGTGATTGTTGGCGGTGGCTTTGCCGGTCTGGCTGCCGCGCGTCGCCTCAAGAAAGTCCCCTGCGAAGTGACGATCGTCGATCGTCACAATCACCACGTGTTTCAGCCGTTGTTGTACCAGGTGGCCACCGCCGGGCTGTCGCCGGGTGACATTGCGTCGCCGATTCGGTGGATCCTGCGCAAACAGCCGCGGCTGCGCGTGTTGCTGGCGACTGTCGAGCACATTGATTCCGCCGCCAGGCAGCTCATCCTCGACCGCGGCGAACGTTTGCGATACGACTACCTGATCGTCGCTCCCGGCGCCACGCATTCGTATTTCGGTCACGATGAATGGAGCGGCACGGCGCCCGGTTTGAAGACGCTCGACGATGCGTTGGCGATGCGGCACCGTTTGCTGCTCGCGTTCGAAGAAGCGGAGCGCGAGCCGAACCCCGTCCTGCAGCGGCGTTTGCTGTCGTTCGTGATCATCGGCGGCGGACCCACCGGGGTGGAGATGGCCGGCGCGCTCGGCGAGATTGCGCGCCAGGTGCTGCGCACGGAATTCGACAACGTCGACCCCGCCATCTCCCGCATCCTCCTGATCGAGGCGGGCCCCTCGATCCTTCCGTCATTTCCAGAGCGGCTGCGTGAATCCGCGAGGGTGGCGCTGCTTCGCCTCGGCATCGTCGTGCGCACCGGCCAGGCAGTGACGAAGGTGGAGAAAGGGGCGGTGTGGATCGGCGACGAGCGCATCGAAGCCCACACCATCATCTGGGCGGCAGGCGTTGCCGCCGCGCCGGTCGGCAAGGACCTCGGGCCGAACCTCGATCGTGCCGGCCGCGTGATCGTTGAGCCCGACCTTTCGGTACCGGGCCATCCCGGAGTGTTCGTGGCGGGCGACCTGGCGTCGTTCACGCACCAGACGGGTAAGCCGCTGCCCGGCGTGGCGCAGGTCGCAAAGCAACAGGGCAAGCACGCGGCGGCCAACGTCGCGCGGCTGATTGCCGGCCAGCAGACGCTGCCGTTTCGCTATTTCGATCCGGGCAACATGGCGACGATTGGCCGCAACGCCGCAATTGCTGACTTCGGCTTCACGCAGGTATCAGGCTACCTGGGCTGGCTGTTGTGGCTCTTCGTCCACATCCTGTTCCTGATCGGCTTCCGGAACCGGCTGTCCGTGATGATGCAGTGGGCGGCATCGTATCTGACGTACCAGCGCAGCGTGCGCTTGATTACCCGCGATCCGCAATGAGCTGCCCGATGATGGCGCGGGCCGAGTCGGCGATCGTGGTCCAGTCGAATGCGCTCGTCGCCGCACGTGCGTGTATGCCGAGGTTCTGACGCTGCCCGGCATCGCGGAGCAGTGTCACCACCGCCGCCGCGAAATCTCCGGACGTGGCGGCGATGACGAGGTCGCGGCCATCGAGCAGGGGCAACCCTTCCGCGCCCAGCTCGGTGCTGACGATCGCCTTTCCGCACGCCGCTGCTTCCAGCACCTTCAACCGCGTACCGCCGCCCGCCCGGATTGGGACAACGACCACTTCCGCTCGATGCTGGAACGGCCGCACATCATCCACGCGGCCGTGCACCACAACGCTGTCGCCGGCGAGAGCGCTGACGGCGGCGGTGGGCGAGGCGCCGACGATGTGAAACGTCGCGTCGGGGACCTCGGTGCGGATGCGGGGCAAGATGTCACCTGCGAAATGTTGCACCGCATCGATGTTTGGCCCGTAGCTCATTCGCCCGGTGAACAGCAGCATGCCCGGTTCCGTCGCGGCGGTGGCCGGCATGAAATACGACGTGTCAACACCGTTCGGCACGACGTGGACCACACTTGCGCCGAGGAGATCGCGCGCCGTTGTGGCATCTGCGTCCGACACCGCGAAGCACAGGTCGCAGTTTGCGACTGCGTCGCGTTCGAACGCGAGCGTGCGCTCGAACTCGCGATCGAGTGCGGGATCGCCGCCCGCCGATTGTCGAGCCGCGCGTTGGGCGATCGTCGAGTGAATGTCAAACAGGTCGAGGACACGAGGGATGTGTCTGGGGATCGCTGGTAGAAATCGGGCCAACGGCGTGCCCTCCAGTAACACCACGTCGTAAGGGCCGGTTTTGCTCAGCGCCGTCCGCATCGCTTCCGGATCCATCACGCTGGCAAACCACGGCTCGTCTGTGTCGAAGGCCAGGCGGCGATACGCCTGCTGCGACGCGGCGAGGTCGCCGCCAGTCATGGCCTCGTAGTCAGGCGAATTACGCCAGGGGATCTCGATGACTTCGATCGCGTAGGGAGGCGGATCGTGCGCGTCGCCATACGTGAACGCCACGAGCGTCACGTGATGGTGCGAGGCCAGCGATCGCAGCAGATGGAAGGTCCTGGTGAGACCGCCGCCGATCGGCGGGAACGGCACCCCGAGTGCCAGCGCGAGGATCCGCATCGTCAGCCGCCGGCCAGGACGCGCGCGACTACCTTGGCGGCATCGAGGTGTTCTTCAGCCACCTGTCGAGCGGCGCGGCAATGGCGCGGGTAGTCCCGCTCAATCGTCTCGATCGCCGCGATGGCATCGTCGAGATTGCTGAAAGCGAACAGGCCTTCGCCGCACGGCAGATCGTCGGAGAATCCGGTGTCTTGCACCACTACCGGTTTCCCGGACGCGAGATAGGCCGCCGTTCGATCGCTGAACCAGCCGCTGCGCGACTTCACTTCGAGATTGACCGCCACACTGAACTCACCGCGCGACTGCGCGATGTAATCGCGGTACGTCCACGGCGTCGCGGTGACCGCCGCCGCGTCCGCAAGATGCCAGCCCGACGCGCGCATCGCATCGTAGGGCGCGGCGCCGCCGAGTGCGATCTCGAGGCACGGCGCCACCCGCGTGGGCAACGCGGCGATGCGCCAGAACTCCACGTCCTTCTGGCCGTACTCTTCGCCGTTATAGACGATGGGACGCCGCGGCGACCACTTCATCACGGTCGTGAAGCAACTGGCGTTTGGCGTGAAGCTGACTGGCAGCAGCGGCAGCGAAACCGGCGGACGCAACGGCCGCCACTGAATCCCGTGCGTCGGGATCGGGCAGTCGGGTTGCCCAATGCGAGTGCCGTAGGAGTAGTGCTCGTGGAAATCCATCGGCGACGCAAACGCGAGGCTGGAGCGCACCTCGGGCGACATGCCGAACTGCGTGAACCCCGGATCGGTGTCGATGAAAATGCGTCGCTTGCATTCGGCGAACTCCTCGAGCCAGGTCACGGTCCACAGGCCGATCATCACATCGGCTCTCCGGCAGGCGGCCATCATCGCGCTTTGCGACAGGCCGTGATAGGTGCCGCCGGCATCGACGAAGCACCAGCGGTAGCCGAAGGCGTCGCCATGACGCTGCAATTCGCCGAGACCGTAAGCCGGATCGTCACTCAGCGTTTGGGTGACCGGATTCCAGCATGCATCAGGCCAGCCGTGGTGTTCAGCAAACACCACGTCGTAGCCGAGCGCACGCAGACCGGCCAGCCAATGCAAGATCGACAGGACGTGGCCGCCAACCGGGTTCCCGCCGAGGTAGCCGGCGACGATCGCTAGCGGCGCCATGGCGTCCTCACAGGCCGGCACGCTCCATCAAACTGGCGACCACGCGCTCGGCGCCGAAGTACTGCTCGCCAAGCTCGGCGGCGGCGCGGCAATGACCGTCGTAATCCGACTCAATCGCATCGATCGCGGCGAGCACGTCGTCCATGGTGCTAAATGCGAACAGCCCGCGTCCGGTTGGGATGAATTTGCCGAAGCCGGTGTCCTCGGTGATCACCGGCCGGCCGGCGCCGAGATAACAGGCGGTGCGATCGCTGAACCAACCGGTGCGCGGCCGCACGTATTGATCGCGCGCGACCGTGAACTCACCGCGCGAGCGCTGGATGTATTCGCGATAGCGATCGACGCTCGCCGATAGATCGATCGAGAGCCGCTGCCGCCAACCATTGTCGAGCAGGCGCTTCTTGACCTCGTCATCCACGCCGACGGCGAGCTCGAACGGCACGTCGCGGCGGCGCGGCAGATCAATGAACCGCTCGAACTCGCGATCTTTCGTCCAGTAATAGCGATCACCGCGGTAGACCACGTCCTTGCCCTTGTTGTGCCAGGTCGTGATGGTCGTGTACGGCTCGCCGGTGTCGCCGTAATCATGACGCCACAAATCGATCGCGACCGGTTGCCGCGTTGGCATCCAGTGATAGCGCCCCACCGGAATGTCACAGTCGGGGTTGCCGATGTTTTCGCCGAACGTAAAGTGCGCGTCATGAGCATCGAGGGCGCTAATCGTGCCTTGCTCGCCGTTGAACGCTTTCACCTGCGACGCGAACGGATCGGACTCAACGTAGATGCGCCGCGGGATGGCCATGTGCTCGTCGCGAATTTCCTGCGCGCCGGTGACATTCAGGAACGCATCCGCGGTGCGATACAGGTCGAGGATGGCCGAGTCGCTCATCCCGTAGCACCGGCCCCCTGGATAGTGGCCCCGAAACGCCCATCGTCCGGCGAATCCATGCGCCTCGAGTATCGGCGTCACCGCCGCGACGTTTGCCGTGGCATCCGGTGACATGTCGTTCAACGCCGGGTCGTAGACGTACCGCCCTGAATCTTCGATGTAGTAGACGTCGTAGCCGAGCCGTCGCAGCGCCAGCAGATAGTGGAGGAACTGGTACGTGACGCCGGCGAGCGGGTACCAGAACAAGATTCCAAAGACGATGACCCGGCCGCGCGATCCGTGTGGTTCAGCGGCCATGATTGATCTCTTCAGGGGTCAAGCGGCGCACCAGGCGGGCTGGGTTGCCCGCAACAATTGAGTACGGTTCCACATCGTGGATGACGATTGATCGCGCGCCGACGACCGCGCCTTCGCCAACCGTGACTCCGGGTAACACGCAGCAGTCGAACCCGAGCCAGGCGGCGCGGCCGATGCGGATCGGAAGCGCGGGCCCGTAGGCGTCGAATCGCCGTAGGACAGAAGCGGGAACTCGTTTGACCAGTTCGCGTCGCGCATCCGGATCCGCCGGTACCCGATACGAATCCATCAGCAACACGTTCCACGACACCAGCACGTAGTCCTCGATCGTGATCTCCGCATCGCACACGATCCTCGCGCCGTTGATCAGCGCGTAATCACCAATCGTGACCCGACCGCTGGCGCCGACATCGAACATCGTCCCAAGATAGGCCGACGCGCCCTGGCCGATACTGACCGCGTCGTCCCGCTCGCTGCGGAACAGGTAGAAGCTGAACGTGCTCTCGACGTAAGCGGAGTCCGCGAGTTGGACGTTCTGCGGGACGGTGCCGCTGTACCAATCCCACGGCAGCGTGCGATCGGCCGACATGCTCATACGGGGCCGACCACCGCTGCAGGATTGCCGGCGACGCGCGAACGCGGCGGCACGTCACGCGTGATCAGCGAGCCGGGTTCGATGAACGAACCGGCGCCAATGCGAACACCCTTCAAAATGGTCGCGCTCGGCCCGACCCAGACGTCATCTTCGATGACGACGGGGCGTTGCGCCACGGCCGGCCTGGGGCGGCCGTTGGCCAGCGGCGAGCACGCGACGGCGTCGGCAATGCGGAGTGCGGGTTCGAGCGGATGGAAATCCGTATCGGCAATCGTGGTGTTCCAGCCGATCACGACGTAATTGCCAATCTTCACCGACAGCTCGCACAGCAGGACGGCGTTGGTGAAGTAGCAGTAGTCACCGATGTCGATGCGGCCCTGTGCTCCAACTGCGAACTGCACGCCGTCCATGGTGCATTGCGCGCCGATGACGAGGCCGGGGACCTGCTTGCTCAGGAAACGCTTGAACGCAATATCGCCATGAATGACCGTGTTGTCGCCGGCGTGAACGTTGTCAGGCAGCCGGACCATGGCTCGCTCCTGTGGCTGATTGCATGGCGCAGTATCGCGCATACATGCCGCCGGCGCGCAGCAACTCGGCGGGCGGCCCGCTTTCGGCCACCCTGCCATTGGCCAGGACCACTACGCGATTGGCTTTCGCAATTGTCGACATGCGATGCGCAATGATGATCGTCGTGCGGCCGGCGATCAAGTGATCGAGGGCGTCGAACAAGGCGCCTTCCGTAATCGCATCAATCGAACTGGTGGGTTCGTCGAGAATGAGGATCGGCGCATTCTTCAAGATGGCACGCGCCACCGACAGCCGCTGACGCTCGCCGCCCGACAGCGTGGTGCCGCGATCGCCGAGCACGGTGTCGTAGCCGCGCGGCAGGCGGCTGATGAAGTCGTGCGCGTTAGCGGCCCGCGCCGCGTCTTCAATGTCGCGCCTCGACGCGTGCGGGCGGCCGTAGGCGATGTTGTCGGCAATCGACATCGGAAATAGAAACGCTTCCTGCAGCACGACAGAGACATTTGACCGCAGGCTCTGCAACGAGATGTCGCGCAGATCGATGCCGTCGAGCGTGACCCGGCCGCTGGCCGGATCGTGAAAGCGCGGGATCAGGCTGGCGATGGTGCTCTTGCCGGCCCCCGTCGGGCCGATGATCGCTACCGTCTCGCCGGGTCGAACGTCCAGCGACACATCATGAAGAACGGGCCGGCCGGGTTGATAACCGAACGACACGCCCTCGATGCGCACGTGTCCGCTCACCTTGTCGAGCCGGCGCGCCCCAGGACGGTCGTCGACGTCGCGGCGCGTTTCGAGAATCTCGAGCACCCGCTTGGCGCTCCCTGCGGCGCCTTGCGTGGTGGAAGGCGCATACATCAACGTTTCAAGCGGGCCGTAGAGCGCCGCGAGATAGGCCAGGAACACCAGCAGGTCGCCCACGGTGATGCGGCCGGCCAGCACGCTTTGCGCGCCCATCCAGATAATGGCACCGGTGCCAACGGCAGTGCCCAGGCCGATCAAGACCTTGAATTTCAAGCCGACCGCCGTCGACGTCAAGGCGGCATCAACGGCATGCCCGGTCACACGCGCAAAGGCGCGGTCACATGCCGCCTCCTGGCCGAAGGCCTGCACCACGGGCACCGCCGAGAGCGTGCGCTCCATCACCTCGTAGATGCGGCCCTCAGATTCCTGCTGCGCGTAGCTGGTGTCGAGCATCGGCTGCATGTAATGGCGAAGCACGAGCACCAGCCACGGCGCCACGGCCACAGCCACCAGCGTCAGCGTCGGATCCATCCGCCACATCACGAAGAACATCGCGATAAACGTGATCACGGCAGCAGCGAAAGGCAGCAGCGCGTCCTTGACGATCACCGACACGCAGCCGCAGTCCGTCGTCACGCGCCGGATCGAATCTCCGACCGACTGGCGGCTGTGAAATGTCATCGACAGCCGCTGCAGGTGCGCGAACAGGTTGGTGGCGAGGTCGTAGACCATTCGCTGGCCAAAGCCGATGTTGGTGTAGGCGGCGGCGACGCCAAGCGCCCACGCGACGATGAACAACAGCACCGTCGACGCGACGCTCCACGTGATGAGACCCTCGCGCGTATCGGCGCCCGGCAGCACAGCTGCCATCGCCGCCAGCGCAGGCGTCAACGCCTGACCCGAGAGACCGTAGTCGACGAGCACTTTCAGCGGCCACGGCTTGAGCAGATCGACGCCAATCTTCGCGATCATCGTCGCCAGCACGGCGATCAGGCCGCGCCATCGGCGCAATGCGTACCCGGACACCCAGCGCAGCAGCCGCGAGGCGCGGGCATCGACCGCTGCAGCCGGCGACGACATGACGGCTTCAACTGCCATCGCTATGCCACCGCGCTTTCCGTGGCCCCGAAATGCCGATCGTGCAACCGTCGATAGCGGCCATTGCGGGCAAGCAATTGCGCGTGCGAGCCATGCTCGGCGATTCGGCCATGTTCGAGGACGACGATGGTGCTGGCGTTACGGATCGTCGACAAACGATGCGCGACGATGAACGTCGTCCGACCGCGGGTCAATCGCGCCAGCGCGTCGACGATCGCCAATTCGGTCTCAGCATCGAGCGAACTTGTCGGCTCATCGAGGATCAGGATCGGCGCATCCTTCAAGAACGCGCGCGCGATCGCGATGCGCTGGCGCTCGCCGCCCGATAACGTCGCGCCGCGTTCGCCCATCATTGCATCGTAGCCATCTGGCAAGGACGCGATGAAATCATGCGCGTTGGCGGCTCGCGCCGCAGCCTCGATGTGTTCACGCGCTGCCCCGGTGCGGCCGAGGGCGATGTTGTCGCCGATGCTCATTGGGAACAGGTACGGCTCCTGGAGCACGACCGCAATCTGATCGCGCAAGCTCTTGAGTGACACGCTGCGCACGTCGTGGCCATCAACGAGCACGCGGCCGGCGTCCGGGTCAAACAGGCGCGGAATCAAACCCACTAGCGTGCTCTTGCCGGCCCCGGTCGCTCCGACGATCGCGACGGTCTCGCCCGCCAGCACGGTCAGCGAGATATCGCGCAACACCGGCTGATCAAACAGGTAAGCGAACGACACGCGATCGAAAGTAACAGTGCCTCTAACCGAGGGCAGAACGGTCGCATCTGCTCGCTCGGGCACCTGCTGATCGACGCCGAGAATATCCATCACGCGATCGGTGCCGGCCCCTGCCGTCTGCAGCGCGCCATACATCGTCGCGAACGCCGATAGCTGCCACTG
>DASVFC010000541.1:0-5044 GCA_036380235.1 Vicinamibacterales bacterium | reverse complement strand
CATTCAGTATCGGCCGGTCTCGATTACGCGGCGATCGGTCCCGAGCACGCGTGGCTGCAGCAAAGCGGCCGGGCCGAATACGACTACGCCAGCGACGCGGAAGCGCTGGCCGCCTTCCAGGACCTGGCGCGCCTCGAAGGGATCCTCCCGGCGCTCGAATCCGCACACGCCATCGCGCACGTGCGGAAAGTGGCGAAGAATTTTCCGCCGGACGCCATCCTGCTCGTCAATCTCTCGGGCCGCGGCGACAAGGACGTCACCAGCGTTGAGCACATCCTCGGGGAGGTCGGCCGTGTCGAGAATTGAGGAGCGGTTCACGCAGCTGCGTAGGCAGGGCAGAACCGGCCTGGTGACGTATGTCACCGCCGGCGATCCGAACCTGCAGCAGTCGGCCGAGATCATCAAGCGCCTCGATCAAGCGGGCGCTGACGTCCTGGAGATCGGCGTGCCCTTTTCAGACCCTCTTGCCGACGGCCCGGTGATTCAGCGGGCGACCGAACGGGCGCTCGCCGCGGGCGTTACGCTGGCGCACGTGCTAGAGATGCTGCGCACCATCCGCCCGGCCATCTCGGCCCCCATCGTCATCTTTAGCTATGCCAATCCGATACTCCGGATGGGCCTGGACCGATTTGTGCGTGAAGCCACCGCCGCGGGCGTGGACGGCGTGCTGACGCTGGATATGCCGCCCGAAGAGGGCGAGATCTTTCGCGGCGCCTTTAACGCCGCCGGCATTGATACAATTTTCCTGCTGAGCCCCACGACCACGGTGGAACGCATCCGCCGCGCGGCAACGCTCGGCAGCGGTTTCCTGTATGGCATCTCGCGCCTCGGCGTGACCGGGATGCGAGACAGCGTCGATGCCTCGGCGAGCGACCTGGCGAACCGCGTCAAAGCGGAGACGAAGATGCCGCTGGCGCTCGGGTTTGGCATCTCGCGGCCCGAACACGTGCGCGCGATCGGCCAGTGTGCCGATGCCGCGGTGGTGGGGAGCGCACTCGTCAACGTGATTGCCGAACACGGCACGTCACCGGCGTTATTGGATGAAGTCGAGCGGTACGTGCGATGGCTGCGGAATTGAATCTCGAGGCGCTGCGCGAAGAGATCGACAAGATCGACGAGGTGATCGTTCGCCTCCTCGACAGCCGCGCCCGTTGCGCGTACGCAATCGGCCGATTGAAGCACGAACTCGGCAAGCCGATCTACGAGCCGCAGCGCGAGAAGGACGTCATCGCGCACGTGCGCCAGGTGAACGAAGCGTTGGGCGGTCCACTCGATGGCGAGGTGATCGCGCGTTTCTACGAACGCATCATGGACGAAATGCGCCGCATTCAGCGCATCGAGGCCGAGAAGAATGCTGGGAGTTGAATCATGGTTGTCGTAATGAAAGAGGGCGCTTCCGATCCGCAGGTCGAAGCCGTCATCGCACACCTCGTTGAGCTCGGCATGGATGTGCATCGATCCACCGGCGCGTCGCGGATCGTGCTCGGCGTGGTCGGCGGCGGCACTGTCGATCCGCGATTGATCGAGCTGATGGACGGCGTCCACGAAGTGCTGCGCATCACGCAACCCTACAAGCTCGCCAGCCGCACCTTCCAGAAGGAAGACACGATCATCACGATCGGCGATCTTCGCATCGGCGGCGATGAAGTCATCGTGATCGCCGGGCCGTGCTCGGCGGAAAGCGAAGCGCAGGTGCACGCGACGGCGGCCGCGGTGAAACGCGCCGGCGCGAAGATCCTGCGCGGCGGCGCGTTCAAGCCCCGCTCGTCACCCTACAGCTTCCAGGGCATGGGCGAGCAGGGCTTACAGCTGCTGCGCGAAGGCGCCACCGCGCACGATCTCAAGCTCGTCACCGAAGTGATGGACGCCAGCCAGATCGAGGTGATCGGCAAGTATGCCGATATTTACCAGGTCGGCGCGCGCAACATGCAGAACTTCACGCTGCTCCGGGAGCTCGGGCGCACGCGCAAGCCGATTCTGCTCAAGCGCGGCATTGCCGCGACGATGGAGGAGTGGTTGTTGTCGGCCGAGTACATTCTGTCCGGCGGCAACAAGGACGTGATTCTCTGCGAGCGCGGTATCCGCACCTTCGAGACGTTCACGCGCAACACCCTCGATCTGTCGGCGATTCCGATCATCAAGGAGCTGTCGCACCTGCCGATCTTCGTCGACCCGAGCCACGGCATGGGACGCCGCGACAAAGTCGCGCCGATGGCCCGCGCCGCGGTGGCGGCCGGCGCCGACGGCCTGATCATCGAAGTGCACAACGATCCCGATCGCGCGTTGAGCGACGGCGCGCAGTCGATGTTCCCGGCGCAATTCGATCGCCTGATGGCCGAGTTGCGCATCATCGCGCCGGCGATCGGCCGCAGCATCTGCCTCGAACCCGTCGCGCGCCGGGGCTGGGCGCGCTGATTGCCAGACACCTTGCGTGGCCTCGCGATCGTCGGGCCCGGGCTAATCGGGACCTCGATCGCGCTCGCGGCGCAGCGGCGCTGGCCGTCGCTGCGAATCGCCACCATCGATCAGGGCGAGCCGCTCACCAAGATCGGCGATGCGCTGGTGGTGGTCCTCGCCACCCCGGTCGACGTGATTCTCGAGTTATTGCCAAAGCTCGCTGCCGCGATCGACCCCAAGGCCCTGGTCATCGATACGGGGAGCACCAAACGTGCCGTGATGATCGCCGCGGCGATGTCGGGCATTCGGCACTTCGTGGGTGGCCACCCGATGGCCGGCGGTACCGCACCCGGACCTGGTGGCGCACGCGCGGAATTGTTCGACGAAGCGCCGTGGTTCCTGACCAATCCCGACGCGCCGGACGCGGTACAGCGCGCGGTGAAGTTCGTCGAGGCCCTCGGCGCGCGGCCGATCGTGCTTGCCGATCACGGCGAGGAACACGATCGCCTGATGGCGGCGGTCAGCCACCTGCCGCAGATCGCCGCCAGCATGCTGATGACGGTGGTGACGCACGTGGTCGGCGAGCAGAACCTGCAATGGGCTGGCCGGGGCCTGCGCGACACGACGCGCCTCGCCGCCAGCCGGCCGGAGATGTGGCAGGGCATCCTGGCCACTAACAGTGCCGAGTTGAAACCGCTGCTGAAGTACTACGCGACGGAGCTGTACGCCTTCGCCGATAAGCTCGAAGATCCGACAGCGGTCAAGGAGCTGTTCGAAGAGGCGGCGCGGGCCAAGTCTTCCTGCCTATAATTCGTATTCATGAACAAACTGCTGGCCTCCGCCGACGAAGCGGTGGCGGTGATCCCCGATGGCGCCACCATCATGATGGGCGGCTTCGGCCTGTGCGGGATCCCCGAACATTTGATCGCGGCGCTGCATCGCCGCGGCACCAAAGACCTGACCGTGATCAGCAACAACGCCGGCATCGATCAATTTGGCGTCGGCCCGTTGCTGCATTCGAAACGCATTCGCAAGATGATCGCGACCTATGTCGGCGAGAACAAGGAATTCGAGCGCCAGTTTCTCGCCAGGGAGATCGAGGTCGAGCTGGTGCCGCAGGGGACGTTCTCCGAACGCATGCGCGCCGCGGGGGCTGGCATCGGCGGGTTCTTCACGCCCACCGGCGCCGGCACGTTGATCGCCGAGGGCAAGGAGAGCCGCGAGATCAACGGCCGCACCTACATCCTCGAATTGCCGCTGCACGCCGACTTCGCGTTCGTGAAGGCATGGAAGGGCGATCGGCACGGCAACCTCGTGTATCGCAAGACCGCGCGCAACTTCAATCCGATGATGGCGACCGCCGCGCGGCACACTATCGCCGAGGTCGAAGAACTTGTCGAGGCGGGCATGCTCGATCCGGACGGCATCCATACGCCGGGGATTTTCGTGAAGCGCGTCATTCACGGCCCCGGCTATGAGAAGCGCATCGAGAAGAAAACAGTGAAGACGGTGACCCGTGGATAGGCGCGATCGCATCGTCCGCCGCATCGCGCGCGATCTGCGTGACGGTGACTACGTCAATCTTGGCATCGGCATGCCCACCCTGGTGGCCAACTGCATTCCGCCTGGCATCGAAATCACGCTGCATTCCGAGAACGGCATGCTCGGCGTCGGTCCGTATCCGGCGAGCGAGGCGGAGATGGATCCGGACTTGATCAATGCCGGCAAGGAAACGGTGACCGAACTGCCCGGCACGTCGTACTTCAGCAGCGCCGACTCGTTTGCGATGGTGCGCGGCGGCCACATCGACGTCACCGTGCTCGGCGCCCTCGAGGTGGACGAGGAAGGCAACCTCGCCAACTGGATGATCCCCGGCAAAATGGTGAAGGGCATGGGCGGGGCGATGGACCTCGTCGCCGGCGCCAAGAAGGTGGTGATCGCGATGGAACACACCACCAAGGATGGCGGCCACAAGATCCTGAAGAAGTGCACGCTGCCGCTGACGGGAGTGAAGGTCGTCAGCACCATCGTGACGGAGCTTGCCGTCATCGACGTCACGCCCGACGGGTTGCTGCTACGGGAGATCGCGGAGGACACGACGCTCGACGCGGTGATCAAGGCCACCGGCGCGACGTTGAAGGTGGCGGAACCGCTGGGAAAGTTTTAGCCCGCCGCCTCGAGGCTCGTGGCGCCTCAGGAACTATTCGTCCCAAACCTTCGTCCCGTTCGAAGAGGTCCGCCTTCATGAGGACAGCCCTGCTCGCCGTCGTCCTGACCGCTGTTGTCTTCAACGCATCCGCCGAGGCGCAGATTCCCGAGACGGTGACATATCGTGTCACCGGCACGCGGATCGCGGTGGGGCAGGACGTCCGCATCGAACGCGATGAAGAGGTTCGTGAAGCCGTCATTGTGGTCGGCGGCAACCTCATCATCGATGGCCGCGTGCGCGATGGTGTGTTCGTTGCCGGCGGCGACGTTCACCTCTCCTCCACAGCAGACGTGCGCGGCGACCTCATCGTCGCCGGCGGCAAGCTGACCCGCGACGCGGGTTCCAGGCAGCTTGGCAGCGTCAGCTACATATCGTTCGGGGAGTGGTGGCGCACCAATACCTGGTGGTGGCCGTCGATTCGCTTCGGCGAAGTCGGCC
>DASVFC010000540.1:0-2369 GCA_036380235.1 Vicinamibacterales bacterium | reverse complement strand
GGGTCGCCTTCGATGTTGTATTCGACGCGGCCCTTGAGCGGCTTCAACTCGTCGGCGATCTCGTAGACGTCGGCCGTCGTGATGTGCCGCTGATCCGCACGTGGATGCACGGTGATTCCCGGTGCCCCAGCGTCAATACATGTCCGTACAGCGTCGATGACCGACGGCATCGACCCGCCTCGCGAATTGCGGACGGTGGCGATCTTATTGACGTTGACTGATAGCTTGACCAAGTGTGTCCGTCTTGAACTTTGATTTATTGATTTCAACTACGCAAGATTCGCGCGTACCACACCCGCGATTTCGTCCGCCCAAGCTCGAATCTCTTCGTCGTCCTTGCCCTCGAGCATGATCCGGAGCAACGGCTCCGTGCCTGAGTAGCGCACCAGCAACCGGCCGTTGCCCGCCAGCCGCTGCTCCACCTTCTCCATCGTCGACGCAATCTGCGGCACGGCCTTGAGGTCCGTTTTCTCACGCACGCGTACATTCACCAGCACCTGCGGATAGCTGACCAGCGCCGCCGCGAGCTCCGACAATTCCTTGCCGGTATCGGACATGATCCGCAGCACGTTGAGCGCGGTCGCCAGGCCGTCGCCCGTGAACAGGTGGTCCGAGAAGATGACATGCCCGGACTGCTCGCCGCCGAGTGCGATGCCGCGTGCAATCATCTCTTCCATCACATACTTGTCGCCGACTTGCGTGCGCAGCATCGTGATACCGCGATCGCGCAGCGCAATCTCGAGGCCGATGTTGCTCATCACCGTGGCGACAATGGCGTTACCGGGAAGGCGACCGCGATCCTTGAGATAGATCGCCGCCATCAGCAGGATCGCGTCGCCATCGACGATGCGGCCGGCATGATCGACGAACAGCGCCCGATCGCCGTCGCCATCGAACGCCACCCCGAGCCGCGCCGCCGATTGCACCACCGCTGTGGCCAGGGCATCGAGATGCGTCGAGCCGCAATCAAGATTGATGTTGCGGCCGTTGGGCGTGACGCCGATCGCCTGCACGTCGAAGCCCATTGCGGCGAACAGCTGCGGGGCGATGTGATTGGTCGCGCCGTTGGCGCAGTCGACAACCAGGCGCGAGCCGCGCAGTGCGCCCGCGTCCTTCGTAATCAGCGCGAGGTGCTCGAGATAGTGCATCGAGAGGTCCTGGCGCTCGATGACCCCGGCCTTCTCCGGCACTAACCAGCTACCGTCAGCCACCATCTTCTCGACGCTGGCTTCAAGCTGCTCCGTCAGTTTGGTGCCGGCGCCACCGAACACCTTGATGCCGTTATCTTCGTACGGATTGTGCGAGGCGGAGATGACAATGCCGGCGTCGAAGCCTTCGGTGCGCGCGAGGTATGCGACCGCCGGGGTGGGCACGACGCCGGCGCTCACCACCGTCGCGCCTTCACTCGTCAGCCCGCGGGCGAGTTCGTCCTCGATCCACTTACCGGATTCGCGAGTGTCGCGGCCGATCACGAATCGTAGCGGTCTGGACAAACCGGACGGCTTGTCGACGTTCATCGCCTTCGCGATCGCGGCGCCCACGCGCGCAACCGTCGCCGGCTCGAGCGGCGGGTGCCCCGCTTTGCCCCTGATACCGTCTGTGCCAAATAGCTTCATGGTTGTCTCGGAGCGATCGTCACGGTCACGACCGCGGTTTGTGGTGTTACCAGGCGCAGGCTTGGATCGGCCACGCCAATGTTCACCACCTCGCGCACCGGGCGCGTCTGATCTTCAACCGATACCGGTTCGGTGATCGCGGCGCGCAGCCGCTTCAACGCCGATTCGGGGCCCGCTACCTCCACGGTTTGCGGATCGCTGGTCACCCTCGTCACTTCGTATCCGGCAGGCGGGCGCCCTTCGACGTCCGGCTCCACGGGCACAACCCGTACGCCCGACATCTCGAACTCCATCGACAGCGTCGCCGGGCCGACCTGCACTACTTCCATGCCGTAGGGCACGTTCACATTACCCTGCGTGATGTGGAACAAGCGGCGTCCCGGGCGCGCCGTCCGCAGGTCGATCATCGCGGAGAGGTCGCCTGCGGCCATGCGGCTCAACGCCCCCGACGGTCCCCGTAACCGTACTTCAACGGTGTCCGGCGGGTTGCCGACCAGCTCGAGACCTTCCGGCAGGTTCTGCATTTCCACCGGCGCCCGCATCACGCGCTCGACGACGCGCTCGCCGGCAACGACGAGCCACAACATCGCGGCAATGCACGTCGACAGAAACTTCAATCCGAGATTGCGGAAAGGATGGTACGCCATCAGCCCAGCGAGTACCCGGATTGACGCTGCTTGCCGCGCGCGCGTCGCAGCGTCACCACCGACTGCAGGCGTGCTCGCAGCCGTTCGCTGTCGATGTCTTGCTCGA
>DASVFC010000539.1:0-3255 GCA_036380235.1 Vicinamibacterales bacterium | reverse complement strand
TCGGCCTTCGCGTTGCGCGAGGTGGCGCGAGACCGGCACCTCGCGCTCTATCGGCCGGAACCGTAGCCGGCGTCCAGTCGTTGAAAGGAATCGAGTAACTCGAACAAGGCCGCCGGCTCGACGGGCTTGACGAGATGATGGTCGAACCCTGCCGCCTTCGAGCGACGGCGATCCTCTTCCTGCCCGTAACCACTAAGCGCCACCAGACGCGCGCGAGCTTCGGCGCGAAGATGCTCAGCAAGCTCATACCCGCTCATGGCGGGCAATCCGATGTCGCACAGGATTACGTCCGGATGAAACTGGCCTCGAACAATGCCTGATTCGCGCTGGGGTAAGCGGAAGCGGTCAATCGACGAATCGTCGCAACTCCGCCGTTACAACGCAAGCGAAACTATTGAGATCGAGACGGGCGCGCGGCCTTACGGCCACGCGCCCGCAAAACGTTAGAAACCGAACCGCACGTTGATCTGCGCGGTGCGTGTTGGACCTTCGTCGCTGACGTCGCGCAAGCGCAGGAAGGTCGCCGGCAGGCGGCGATCGGTCGAGGGGTTCGCAAAGTTGGCGCGGTTCGTGACGTTGAAAACGTCAAGGAACGCATCGAGTGTGCGCGCACCGCCAAGCTGGAAGCGGTAGCCGGCACGCAGGTCGAACTGGGCATACCCCGGCCCACGGCCGCCGGCGCGGCCGCCCTTGTAGTCGACGGTGTAGGGAATGATGTGCGGCGCGGCGATATCGGGGCCGGCGCCGGTGTAGGTGCCTGACGGCAGGTATTCGTTGTTGAAGTTGCCGTTTCGATCGAAGTCGTTGGAACTGTCGACCAGCGTCAACGGCGTGCCACTGCGCGCGCGGTAAACGGCGCTGAGCTTCAGGCCGCCGGTTCGCGGCACGTCAAAGCTGCCGGTCAAGGTCAGGATGTGCGGCCGATCGACCGCCGTCGGACCGTAGTCGTTATCGAGGTTGAGGTCGCCGAGGAACTGCGAGTTCGGGACATCAGCCTGTCCGGTCGGCAGGTTGCCGCGGCCGCGCGAGTAGGCGTACGACACGCGCGCCTGCCAGTTGTTCGAATAGCGCTTGGTGCCCGAGAACTGGATGCTGTTGTAGTTGATTTCGCCGGCCGGCTCGAGGGTCACTACGCTGGCAGCCCATTCGCCGACGCTGCCCACCAGCGGGTTGGTTCGCGACACGGGGCTGGTCGCCGACGTGCCGTTGCGCACCAGCGGATTGAGCTCCATCAGGACATATTGGTTGCGCTGCTCGGAGCGGATGAAATCGATCGACATGCCCAGCGTCGCGCCAATCTGCCGCTCGTAGCCGATGCTGTAAGTGCGCGAGAACATGTTGACGCGATCGGGGTTGTCGAATCGCACGGTGCCGCCGTTGCGCACGCTCGTGCCCGGCGGATACAGCGAATTCAGTAGGGTCCGATTCACGACCGGACCGTTGACCAGGAACGGATCGGTGGGCAGACTGCCCTGCCGTGGCCCCGGATCGAACGTATTGGTCGGGAAATTGACGACGAAGGAGTTCGAGAAACGTCCATTCGAAAACGTGTTGGTCAGGAACGTATATGACGTGCGCTGATAAAACACGCCGGCGCCGCCGCGCAACGCCGATCGCCCCTCATCGTCCATCGACCAGGCGAATCCCACGCGCGGCGAGATGTTGTTCGTGTCCATCGGATACCCGTCGGGATCATCGGTGAACAGCGGATTCTGCTGGTTGGGCGTCGGCAGGATCTCGAAATCGTAGCGGACACCGAGGTTAATCGTCAGGCTGTTGTTCAACTTCCACCGGTCCTGCGCGAACATGCCGATGAAGTGGCCCTTCATGAGGAAGTCGACTTCGCCGACGCGCACCATTAGCCGCTCCGGATAGGTGCGCGCCACGCTGGCGTTGAACGGCAGGTCGCTGTTGATCACGAAGGTGCCATTCTGGTTGCCGAAATCCTGCACGCGCAGCGATGAGTAGAGATAATTCATGCCGAACTTGAGATCGTGATCACCATTGCGTCCGGGCAGGAACCAGGCGAACACGTTATCCGCGCCGTACGCGGCGTCCAACCGCCGGTTGGCGCGATTGCTTTGCTGATCTTCGAACGACAGGTGGTCGAGCATCGGCGGCAGGCTTGACTGCGCCTCGCCGGCGTTGAAGCGCGGATTGCCGAAGAACACGTCTTCCGACACTGCCGAGACACGGAACGTGTTGACCTTGGTCGAGCCAATCACCGACGTCAGGTTGCCGACCACGGTCCAGTCCACGTCGGTCTCCGCTTCGTGGCGCGACGGCGTGTGGTTGGTATCCTGGATCTGGAGCGGCTGCGGCGACGTCTCGCGCAACCACCGGATACCCCACGTGTTCGAGCTGCTGAGCTGATGATCGGCGCGCAGGTAGGTGTTCCACACGCGCGAGATCTCCACATCCGTGCGATTGAGATCGGGCCGCGTCGGGATGTTGGTGGTCACCGAGGAATCCAGCGCCACACGCTCAAGGCTGCCGAAGAAGTGCGCCTTGTTGCGGATGATGGGGCCGCCCAGTGTGCCGCCCCACTGCTGCTGCTGCGATGGCGCCTCTTCGAGACCGTCCTTGGCCGCGAAATATTCAAGCGCCGACAAGCGCTGATCCTGGAAGAAGACGAACGCGCTCCCGTGGAGCGAGTTGGTGCCCTGTTTCGACACCGAGTTGACGATGCCACCCGAGGTCAGGCCGTACTCGGCGTCGAACTGGCTGCTGAGCAGCTGGAATTCCTGCACCGCTTCAACCGGCACGCGGGCCTGTGCGCCGCCGTTGCCGCCGTTGAACGTGTCGTTGTTATTGGAGCCGTCCATCGTGTAATTGACGTTGCGCACGTTCTGCCCCGCCACGCTGATCGAATCGGCGCCGAACGTGGTGGCCGAAATGGTCGCGACCACGCCGGGCAGCATGCCGAGATAGCCGGCGAAGTTGCGATTAAAGGATGGCGTGTCGACGAACTCCTGAGAGCTAATGCGGCCGCCAATCTCCTGCGACGCGGTGTCGACCAGCGGCGCCTCGGCCGACACGGTGACCGCTTCCTCCAGGCCGCCGACTTCGAGCTTCAACTCAATCGGCGTGGCGCGCCCGACCTCGAGACGCACGTCGCGCTGCAGGTACTTGCGAAACCCCGTGAGCTCGGCGCTGACCTCGTACACGCCCGGCGTCATGCCGCTCATCAGGAACGTGCCATCGGCGCTGCTGACGGCCTCGCGAAACAGGCCGCTTTCCTGGTGACGAACGACG
>DASVFC010000538.1:0-3657 GCA_036380235.1 Vicinamibacterales bacterium | reverse complement strand
ATCTCCGATTCGAAGAGCGTGTCCGGCAGCGCGGCACAGTTCACCGCCTGGATGGCCTCGCGGCCGCGCCGGCTCAACTCGTGAATCATGCGCGCGACCACTTCCTTGCCGGCGCCGGTCGGCCCGAGGATCAGCACCGAGATGTCCGACTTGGCGGCGGTCCGGATCCACTCGAAGATCGCGAGCATCTTCTCGTCGCGGCCGATCATTTCGCGGAAGCGCTGCACCGACGGCGATGCTTCTTCGATACCGAGGCTGGCGCGGCCTTCGAGGACCGTGTCGAGCAGCTTGGCGACCGCCTCGTTGTCGGGTTTGTTGGCGCCGTAGCGCGCCGGATCGCCAGGGTGCTTCTTCACCACCCCGAACTCGACGAGCTCGTTGATGCAGTTGTCGACGTCGAGCCGCATGCGGCCGAACGTCTGCATGATGACCTCGGTGTCGAAGCTCTCTTCCGGCCGCGCGCTCAGGAAGCGCAGGATGCCGGCGCGTAGCGGCGACTGCACCAGCGACTTGAAGCGGGTTTCCATGTCGGGCGGCTCGGCGCGCTGGGCGCCGGCGCTGGCACGACGTGCCGCAAACGTCACGTCATCCACGGGCCACCTCGGGTTTCGTCCGGTAATAGTGCGTCTGGTATTGCTCGATCAGCTGCTTCATGCGCACCGCGTCGGTCTTGCGATGGCCGTGGCAGGTGACCGGCGTGGCGCCGCCGCTGGTTTCGATGATCACGGTCGAGAACAGCAGGTTGGTGTCGATGCTCACGGATGCCACATGTGCGATATGGATCGAATGCTCTTTTCGGCCGACCACTTCCGGCGTGTAGTGCACGACCGAGGTCGGCGTGATCAACACCTGGGTCGGGAAGAACCGGTTGCCCCGGGACAGTCGGCTGGCGCGGAACACGTCGCCGTCCGCAAAGGGCTGGCCTTTCCACCAGAAGAGGCACGCCAGCGCGACGCCGATCGCGGCGATGACCAACGCCGCCGGGACCCAAACGCCGTCAGGCACGCCAAATGCTACCCCAAACTCTGCGGGCGTGTTCGCCGGCGCCGACTACTTCACAGAACTTCCTGTTACGCTAGGGCGATGCCGTATCGAGCGCCGGGCGCGCCCAAGGGCGCCAAGTCATTCCTGCAAGGCAAACCAATCCGCTATTACCGGCCGAAAGGCAGTGCGGCCGTGCGCACGCTGATCGACGAGGGGTTCCAGGCGTTCAACGCCGCCCGCCTCGGCGAAGCGTGCCGCATCTTCGGCGACAAGATGTTGGCGAAGCAGCACGACACGACGATCGCGCTGACCATCGCCGGCGCAATGACGCCGGCGGGTCTGGGCGGCTGCATCATCGAGTTGATGGAGCGCGGTCTGGTCGACTTCATCATCAGCACCGGCGCCAACCTCTATCACGACCTGCACTACGCCCTGAATTACACGCTGCGGCGCGGCTCGCCCTTTGTCGACGATCGCGTGCTCTACAAGGAAGGCGTGATTCGCATCTACGACGTGTTGTTCCCGGCGCAGGTGCTGCTCGACACCGATACTTTCATTCGTAACTTCCTCGTTGGCAGCGGGCTCGAAGGACCGATGTCGTCGGCCGAGCTGCACCAGGCGCTCGGCAAGCATCTCTTGAAAGAACGGCCCGGTTGCGCCGAGTACTCCTTCGTTGCCTCGGCGGCGAAGTACGGCGTGCCGATCTATACCTCGTCTCCAGGCGACAGCTCGATCGGCATGAACGTGGCGTACCACGAGCTGATCAACCGCAGCACGCTGCAGGTCGATCCGAACAAGGACGTCAACGAGGTCTGCGCCATCATTCGCGCCGCGGAGAAGAACGGCTGCGTCATTCTCGGTGGCGGCTCGCCGAAGAATTTCTACCTGCAGGGGCAGCCGACGCTCTGGGAGGTCTACGGCATCCTCAAGGGCGGCAACGACTACTTTATTCAGATCACCACGGACTCGGTGGTGTGGGGCGGCCTCTCGGGCGCCACGCCGGCGGAAGCGGTGAGCTGGGGCAAGGTCAACCCGAGCGTGCTGCCCGACACGGCCGGTGCGTATTGCGATTCGACAATCGCGTTTCCGTTGTTCTGCGAATACGCGGTCGGCCACAAGAACGGCCGCCGCAAGCGCAAGGCACTGCTCGATCGACGAGCCGAACTCGTCGCCGAGCTCGAAAACGAAGCACGGGCACAGATCAGGAAATCGAGCCGCAAGAAGAAACGCTGACCGCTGATCGCCGATAGCCATGGGAACTCTTTGGTCCGAGCTCGGACCGGTCGCCGAATCGGTGACGGATGGACCCCGCGTCTACGCCGATGCAAACGTGCCGGCCGGCATCGTGGCATTCATGCGTGAAAAGCTGCATTGGGACGTGCTGTTCGTGATGGATCAGCCCGATTTGCGGCGCGCCCGAGACATCGAGCACTTCCGCCTTGCCCGCCAGTTGCGCCGCACGCTGGTTACGCTCGATCGCGATTATCTCGACGATCGCCAATTCCCGCCGCATGAAAGCAGCGGCGTGCTCGTGATAGCGGCGCCCGACGAACGCGGCCTGGCGGCGCTGTTGAAACGGCTGCACACGCATTTGTTTTCCGCCAACCATTTGCCGCTTGACGGACGCAAGCTACACGCGCACTCTGATTGGCAATCCGAAGATGCCTGAGCTGGCCGTCGGCGTAGATCTCTCCGATCTCATCGCCCGCGTCGCCGTCGTCGACGCCGCCGGCCAGGTGGTGTCGCGTGGCGAGGTGCGCGCTGCCGCCTCACTTGCTCCCAATAAAATTCGTGATGCGATCACCCGCGCCGCAGCCGCCGCCAAGGGCGGTGTTGCGGCAGTCGGCATCGCCATGCCGAGCGCGTTCGATGAATTGCCGGCCGGGGTCGCCGCCGCGATCCGCGATGCAACCTCACGCGACACCGCGATTGTGCCCGTCACCGCCGGCAATGCCGCCGCGATCGCCGAGCAGTGGATCGGCGCCGCGCGGGGACTGAAGCATGTGGTGCAGTTGTCGATCGCCGAGCACGTACATGCCGGCGTGTTGATTAACGGCGAATTGTGGCTGGGCGCGCACGGTCTCGCCTCGTCGGTGAGCTGGCTGGCAATGAATCCGGTGGAGCGCGAGGACTACCGCCGCTTCGGCGGCCTCGAGGCGGAGATCGCCGCGACCGGCATCGTGCGCCGCTTCGTGTGGCGCATCAAGTCGGGCGATGAATCGGCGGTCGCCGACAAGGTGAAGGGCGACTTCACCAAGATCACCGCCGGAGACATCTTCGAGGGTAGTCGCAACGGAGACGGCGTGTCGATCTCGGTGGTCCGCGACACGGCCAAGTACGTCGGCATGGCGATCGCCAACCTGGCGACCCTCTTCGATCCTGAGATCATCGTGCTCGGCGGCGTGATAGCGCATGCGGGCGACGTGATGCTCGAGGCGGTGAAGACGGAATGCGGCCGCCGCGTGCATCCCAATCATGCCGAACGGGTGCGGATCGTGCTGTCGACTCTCGGTAACGACGCCGTCGCCGTCGGTGCCGCGCGCGCCGCCGCTCGCGCCGCATGATCATTCTTGCCGGTGCCGACATCGTCCTGCCCCGCGGGATCGTGTCCCAGGGTTCACTGGTGATCCGCGATGGTGTGATTGAAGCGGTGCTGCCGTCGCGCGCCGAGCA
>DASVFC010000537.1:0-4660 GCA_036380235.1 Vicinamibacterales bacterium | reverse complement strand
GCGCGATCGAACGCGGCAAAATCGATCAAATGCTGAAGGAAGGGCAGACGCCGGATCAGATCGTCCAGAGTTACGTGACGATGTATGGCGGCGCGCAAATTTTGAGCGAACCGCCAAACAGCGGCTCGGGCCGCGTTGCCTGGGCGATGCCGATTGTCGTGGGCATCGGCGGGTTCCTCACGGTGGCGTTCTTTGCCTTCCGGTGGTCACGGCGGCCGCAGCTGGCCGGCGCGCCCGCGGGTATTGAAGATCCGGAGATGGCGGCCCGCCTTGACGACGAGCTGCGCAATCTCGATTAATTGATGTCTTCTGCCGAACGGTCCGCCGTAGCCAAGGCTTCGGCGGAGCCTGAATCCTCGTCGCGCGACAGCGTCAAGGAAGAGCCGTGGCTTCAGCCGTGGCAGTTCTTCCTGCTGGGCGGCATGCTGGCCGCCACGGCGACGGTGATCGTCGCCACCGGCCAATCTCCCGCGAACATCATCATCCTGAGCCTCACCGTGGTCGCGGTCAGTTTTGTCGGCCTTGGCGCCTACCGCGTTCTGCTGCCGCTGGTTGCGGCAGAGGTGCACCCGCCGACCACGATCGCCGGCCGCACACGAGCGGCGATGGAGCGTGAGAAGACCCTCGTGCTGCGATCGATCAAGGAGCTCGAGTTCGATTTCGCGATGGGTAAGGTGGCGAAGGCGGACTTCGACGAGATGTCGTTGCGCTTGCGTTCCCGCGCCGTGCGGTTGATCAAACAGCTTGATGCGGGCGGCGGCTACAAAGAGCAGATTGCGCGCGAGATTGAAGCGAGGCTCGCGGGTGCGAATGGTGCGACGGGTGCGACGGGTGCCGAGCGGGCGCTCGGGGAATGCGCCGAATGCGGAACGGTGAACGACGTCGACGCCCGGTTCTGCAAGAACTGCGGAGCGAAGCTGTGACGCGCCTGGGGCTTGGGGCTTGGGGCCTGGGGCTTGCACTGCTGTTGGTGAGCGACACCAGCGCCCAGGTCAATATGCCGGATCCGTCGGCAATCGCCGGCCAGCCGCTGCCGGCGCCGGAGTTGCCGAACGCCACCGTCAGCGTTCGCGTGGTTCGCGAGCGCATGGGCAACAACGTAGCGGGGCAGGAGGTGACGCTCAACGTCGGCAGCACGCCCCGTGCTGCCAAGACCGACGATCAAGGGCGCGCGCAATTCGACGGCATTGCGCCGGGCACGGTCGTGCAGGCAACGACGACGGTGGATGGCGAGGTGTTGACCTCGCAGCCGTTTTCCGTTCCTGCGACGGGTGGTGTGCGCGTGGCGTTGATCGCCGGCATTGCCACGGCGGCTGCGCGTGAGAAGGCCGCGGCTGAGGCCGCCGCCCGCGAACCGGCGCGCCCCGGCGTCGCCGAGCTCGGGCCGGAATCACGCGTCGTCGTCGAGTTCCAGGACGACACGCTGACGGTCTTCTACCTGCTCGAGATCGTCAACAACGCGCGCACGCCGATCGATATCGGCGGACCGTTGCTGATCGAGTTGCCCACCGGTGTTTCTGGTCCGTCGATCATGCAAGGCTCGTCGCCCAACGCGAGTGTGCGCGGTGACCTGCTGACGGTGACCGGACCATTCGCGCCCGGCGTGACGCCGGTGCAGGTGGGCTTCACGTTGCCGCAAGCGGGCGCCGCGACGACGATTCGCCAGCGATGGCCGGTGGCGTTGGCGCAGGTGTTTGTCGGGGTCGAAAAGATTGGCGCCATCCAGATGTCGTCGCCCAATCTCACCGACACGCGCGAAATGCAAACCGAGAACGGCTCCGTCTTCATCATGGGGACAGGCGGTCGCATCAGCGCCGGGCAGGAGCTGGTAATCAACCTGACCGGTATTCCGGCGCACAGCAACGTGCAACGCAACGCGGCACTGGCGCTGGCAGTGCTGATCTTCGTGGTGGGCGCGTGGCTGGCGTTCACGCCGGCGAAGGCGCACGCGCAGCTGGACGCCAGGCTGCAGGCGCGGAAAGAGAAGCTGCTTGCCGACGTCGTTGCGCTCGAACGCAAGCGCCGCACCAAGGCCCTGACCCCGGCTGAAGAATCGAAGTTACAGCGCTCGACGGACGAACTCGAGCGCGTGATCGCCGAGCTCGATCGAGAAGGGACGCAGGGGACGGCTGCTTGACTCGCGTCGTCGTCTCTGACGTTGCGCGTCACTTCGGGCGCCGCAAGGCGCTGGCCAACGTCAGTTTCACATGCGAGCCCGGCGACATCGTCGGACTGCTCGGCCCCAATGGCGCGGGCAAGTCAACGCTCCTCAACATTCTCGGCACGCTGCTGTCGCCGTCAAAGGGCAGCGTCACGTATGGCGAGAACGCCGCATCTGATGGCGCCGAACTTCGCGGCCGCATCGGCATGTTGGGCCACGATCTATTTCTCTATCCCGAGCTCACGGCGCGTGAGAACCTGACGTTCTTCGGACAACTCTACGGGCTGCGAGACGTACCACGGCTCGTGGCCGGAGCCCTGGAGCAGGCAGGTCTCTTTGCGCGCGCGGATGATTTCGTGTCTGGCTTCTCGCGCGGTATGCGCCAGCGTGTCGCGCTCGAACGCGCCCTTCTACACGATCCGACGCTGATTCTTCTCGACGAACCCTTCACCGGCCTCGATCAGGCGTCGACCGCCGCGCTGGTGTCGCGCCTGCGCAACCGGCAACAGGCGGGCTGCATGATCGTTCTCGCGACGCACGATCTCGATATCGCCGACGGACTAATCACGAAAGCGCTATTTCTGATCGGCGGCAAAGTCGTAACCGATCCCGGCGGTGGCGGCGCATTGCGGCAGCGTTACCACGCCGCGGTCGCGTCGGTCGCCGCATGACGGCGTTCGTTCGCGTCGTCTGGATCGTGGTCAAGAAGGACATCACCGTCGAAGTCCGCAGCATGGAACTGCTGTCCACCACGATCTTCTTTGCGATTACCGTGGTGCTGATGTTCTCGTTCGGGCTGGTCGTCGAGGGTCGTGCGGTGCAGGACGTAGCGCCGGCGATCCTGTGGATTGCGATCGCCTTTTCCGGGACGCTCGCCCTCGGCCGCACCTTCGAGCGCGAGCGGCAGAACGACACGTTGCGGGCGCTGCTGCTGGCGCCAGCCGACCGCCCGGCGATCTACGTCGGCAAACTGGTGGGCATCTTGCTGTTGCTCGCGCTGGTCGAGATCGTGCTGGTGCCGCTGGTCGGGTTGTTGTTCAACGCGCCGATCTTCGCGCACCCATTTCGCCTGGCGGTGACGCTGGCGGCGGGTACGATCGGATTCAGCGCGGTCGGAACGCTATTCGCCGCGATGCTGGTCCGAGCGCGCAGCCGCGATGTGCTGCTGCCGATCATGTTGTATCCAATGACGGTTCCGGTAATGATTGCGGGAGTCCGCGGCACGGCGGCGCTGCTGCAGCCGACGCCTGACCTGGCGATCGCGCAATTCTGGCTGGCGCTGCTGGGCACGTTCGACGTGGTGTTCCTGACGCTGGCGCTGTGGACGTTCGATCCGGTGATGACCGACTAATGACGAGAACGACGCTCTACATGCTGGCGCTGACCGCGGGAATGTTTGCGGTGGCCCCTTTCATCATCAATGCGGCGCCAAACGAGGCGACGATGGGCCTCGTCTACAAGATCTATTTCTTCCACATGCCCTCGGCGTGGATGTTCCTGATCGCCGCGATCACATCGGGCATCGCCAGCGCGCGGTTCCTGTTCTTCAAAAAGCAATCGGCAGATGGTTGGGCCCTTGCCGCCGCGGAACTGGCGGTGTTGTTTGGCGCCTTCACGCTGGTCAGCGGGCCGCTCTGGGCACGAAAGGCGTGGGGCGTGTGGTGGCAATGGGATCCACGCCTGACCTCGAGCCTCGTGTTGTTCCTGATGTTCGTGGCCTACCTGTTGTTGCGCCGCTTCGGCGGGCCGGGTTCCGACAAGCTCGGCGCCGGCATGGCGATCTTCTCGATCGCGAACGTGATCTTCGTCTACGTATCGGTGAACTACTGGCGGACGATCCACCCGCCCACTTCGGTGGTGCCAACACTGCCGGTGGAGATGGGAATCCCGCTGTGGTTTTGCGTGACGGCGTTCACGCTGCTGTTCATCGTGCTGCTGCGGTTGCGGGCGCGGCTCGAGCATCAGCGTGCTCGTGTCGAAGCGTTGTTCCTGGCTGAGGAATCGTGATGAGAATGTTGTTGATGTGCGCGTGGTTGTTGATCGCTCCGGTGATGGCGCACGCTCAATCGCAACCACCGAAAGACTTCGTTGCCGTCGATGAGACCGCGCCGGGCGAGCAGATCGCGGCGATGCCGCTGATCGCGAGCGCCTACGGCTTTATCTGGGTCGGCGTGCTCGTCTACGTGTGGTCGATCGGCAGGCGGCTGCAGAAAGTAGAAGGAGAGCTCGCCGAGCTCGAGTCGCGGAAGAAATAATGGAAATCGGCATCCCCACCGCATCGCATTTCATCTTCATCCCGGCGGTGCTGCTAATCGGCGTCGTGATTGGATGGATTCTGGGCTCGCGCGCGGCGCAAGACGCGTATGCGTCGGAGCTCGCGAAGGTCAAAGCAAAAAGCGCAAAATCAAAACCGGACTGAAGAAACGAGTTAGCGGCCGAGTGCGAGCCGCTGCGCCAGCACGTCCGGCAAACCTTCTTCAAGAATCCGCGCCTGCGCCT
>DASVFC010000536.1:0-2624 GCA_036380235.1 Vicinamibacterales bacterium | reverse complement strand
GAACCCCCGCCGCGGCGGCCGAGCGCAGCGCCGTGCCAAGGTTGCCCGGATCGCGAATCCGATCGAGGATCAGCACCAGCTCGCTCGGATCAGCGAGGGGAGTCTCCGGCTCGGGCAGCTCGCAAATCGCGGCGATTCCCTGCGCGTGCTCGACATCGCTGGCGGCGTCGAATACGCCGGCCGTGACGCGACGCACGCGCTCGGGATCGATGCCCTGCGCGTCAATCCACGCCTGAGGAACATCGTCGCGAACGAGCAGCAGGCGAACACCACCGTTCCGGGCGGCGTCCTCCACGAGACGTCGCCCTTCGACGAGAAACGCCCGCTCGGACTGCCGAATCTTGCGGCGACCGAGCGAGCGCATCAGTTTGATCTGGGGATTGGTGGTGCTGGTGATCAGCACCGGGGCGACATCGCCGGAGGACACCCCGGGGATCAGGCGTTTGCGGGCAGGGCCTGACGCGCCGCGTCGACCACGGCGGCGAACGCTGCCTCGTCGCGAACGGCCAGGTCTGCGAGCATCTTGCGATCAATCGCAATGCCGGCCGCGGTGAGGCCCTGGATCAGCCGCGAGTACTGCAGGCCGTTGGCACGGCTGGCAGCGTTGATCCGCTGGATCCAGAGGCGGCGCATGTCGCGCTTCCTGGTGCGGCGGTCGCGGTACTGGAACGCGAGCGCCCGCATGAGCGACTCGTTGGCCCGCTTGAAGAGCCGGTTCTTGGTGCCGTAGTGGCCCTTGGTCTGCCGCAGCACCTTGCGGTGGCGACGATGGGCGGTCACGCCACGCTTGATACGTGCCATGTCGAGAGGTCCTCCAACCGATGCCGCCTGGCTACTTGAGCCCGTTCGGCAGCATCCTGCGAACGCCCTTGGCGTTCGTCGAATCCATTTCGAACATCTTGTCGAACTTGCGCTTCACGCGCGGGGCCTTCTTGCGCCGATTGTGGCTCTTCATGCCCTTGGCCATCATGATCTTGCCGGTGCCGGTGATCTTGAAGCGGCGCTTGGCACCCTTGTGGGTCTTAAGCTTGCCATTAGCCATCGCTATTGCTCCTTCTTCTCGGTGCTTTCGGTCTTCGTGCGTGTCGGAGCCAAGTACATGGTCATGGTGCGCCCTTCCATGCGGGCGCCCTGCTCGACGACACCGATCTCGCTCAGTTGTTCAGAAAGCCGCTGCAACAAATCCCGACCAAGCTCAGGGTGCGTAATCGACCGGCCGCGGAACAACACCGAGAGCTTGACCTTGTCCCCGGACTTGAGGAATCGTTCGGCCTGGCGCCCCTTGGTCTCGAGGTCGTGCTCGCCAATCTTCGGCTCGACACGGACCTCCTTGACCCGGGTGACGTGCTGGTTCTTCCGCTGGTCGCGTTCCTTACGGCTCTGCTCGTAGCGGTATCGCCCGTAATCCATCAGCCGGCACACCGGCGGGCTGGAGTTCGGGCCGACTTCGACGAGATCGAGGCCGCGCTCGCGCGCGATCATCAGGGCCTCGCGCGTCGGGATGATCCCGACCTGCTGCCCTTCATCATCGATAAGTCGCACCTCGCGAACGCGAATCCGCTCGTTAACGCGAGTCTGAGCTGGTCTGGAAATAACTTGCCTCCTGGAATGGTCCTGCGTCTTGTGGACACAATAAACAACGGCGACGAGATGTCCGTCACCGCGTTGACAGCGACACAACAGTGATGATACCAAAGTTTGCCGGATTCATGCCACTGCGGCGACCAAGGAACGCTACGCGCGCATCGGTGAGAGCCCGCCGGCCAGCACCGCGCGCGTTTCAGCCTCGTCGCGCCGCAGCTGGGCGACGAGGTCGTCGACCGACGGGAAGTCGGCGTCGGCCCGGAGCCGCCTCAACACGTCGACGTGCAGCATCTGTCCGTAGAGGTCACCGTCGAAGTCGAGCAGGTGCGTCTCGATCAGCCTGCGACCCGTGTTGAGCGCCGGCCGCGTGCCGATGTAGGTCATCGACGGAACAGGCTCGGTGGCGCCAGGCAGATGCGTCATCGAGGCGTAGATGCCGTCGGCGAGCTGGACAAGCCCTTCCGCCGGCAAAATATTCGCGGTCGGGTAGCCGATCGAACGGCCCACCTGCGCACCGTGGATCACCTCGCCCCCGACGCGGTGCCAGCGACCCAGCGATGCGGCCGCGGTTTCCACGTCACCGTCGCCAATCGCCTTTCGAATCGCGCTGCTCGAGACGATGCCGTGGTCGTCGGCAAGGCGCTGAATCGCCTCGAACTGCATGCCGCGTTCGGAGGCGAGCCGTTCCAGCACGTCGACCGTCCCCTCGCGGTTGTGACCGAGAGCGAACCCCTCCCCGGTGGAGATGTCGATCACGCCGGCATGATGCGCCAACACGTCCATGAACGCGGTGGCGGTGACCTGGGATAACTCGCGTGTGAACGGCAGCACCAGGGTCTCGTCCGCACCGGTCTCGGCCAGAAGTTCGAGCTTGCGATCGAGCGGCACGATCGCGCCCGCGAACCGATCGGGGCGGAGCACGGCGACCGGCGGCTGGTCGAACGTGATCACCGTCAGGGGGACGCCCCGGCCAGCGGCGCGGTCGCGCGCGTGGGCGATCAGCCGTTGATGTCCACGGTGCACGCCGTCGAAGGTCCCGA
>DASVFC010000535.1:0-2817 GCA_036380235.1 Vicinamibacterales bacterium | reverse complement strand
GCGGCGAAATCAGAGGGGGGCTGGACATCAGAGGGGGAAATGACATCAGAGGGGGAGCTGAACTCAGAGGGGAGCTGAACTCAGAGGGGGGACTGAACTCAGAGGGGGAAGTCTCAGTTTAGGCCTCGTTGGTGCTTCAACGACGACGGTTGGCGATCAAAGATTGGATTTCCGTGATCACTACATCCGGCGCGTCGCGGTGGACGAAATGGCCGGTGTCTTCAACGACGGTGTAGCGGCCGCCATCGTGTGCCCACGAACGGAGGCGCTCGGCGCGGGTGCTGTGCAAGGCCTTGCCGTAGGCGTCGCTGTCGAACGGGACCATCCCTTTCGGGATTGGCGGGACGCGGCTTGCCAGTAACACGGATGCAGGAATCTTTGGCATCGGTTTCAGGTGCAGGTCCTCAACAGATTTCGTTCGCATCAGGTCGAGGCTCATCGATGCTTCGGCGCCCACCGCCGGCGGCGCGTGTCCTTCTGACGCACCCAATGCGAAGGCGCGCCAGAAGTGGGGCCGATTGTGGCGGATACGAGAGCGGACTCGACCCCTCTAGGCCGAGCGCGGAGCGCGACGGCCGAGTGGCGGAAGAAAGGACTCGACCCCTCTAGGCCGAGCGCGGAGCGCGATGGCCGAGTGGCTGAGGCCTTCTGACGCACCAAATAAAAAGGCCCGCCAAGGGCGGGCCGTTTATTGGTGCGGAAGAAAGGACTCGAACCTTCACGCCCTTGCGGGCGCCAGCCCCTCAAGCTGGTGCGTCTGCCAATTCCGCCACTTCCGCGTAACTAACTAAGGCGTGCCGTTCCCTGGTGTCGGCATCGGCGTCGTTGCCGGAGCAGGCGTGGTGTTCGCGGGCGGCGCGGCTGGCGCTGCCGGAGCATCAATGCCGCCGACCACCGAGCTCGGTCCGCGCGCGCCCCATACCGTGAGCACCAGCGCGCCAATCACGAACAACGCTGCCAGCACCGAGGTCGCGCGCGTCAACAACGTCGCACCGGAGCGGGCGCCGAATACGGCCTGGCTGCCGCCGCCGCCGCCAAACGCGTTGGCGATGTCGCCGCCTTTACCTTGCTGCAGGAGGATCGTGATGATCAGCAGCCCGCAAACAATCACGTACAACGCCACTACCAAGTAATAAAGCATGACAGGAACTTTCAATTATACGAGGGCGCCCTGAATAATTGCAAAGAAAGACTTGGCATCGAGGCTGGCGCCGCCCACAAGTGCCCCATCCACATCAGGTTGCGCGGCCAGCTTGGCGATGTTGTCGGGCTTGACACTGCCGCCATACAACACGCGGCAGCGGTCGGATGCCTCGACGCCGAACCACTGCTTCAAACGCTGCCGGATGTGATGGTGCGCGTCTCCGGCCTGCGCCGGCGTCGCGTTGCGGCCGGTGCCGATGGCCCATACCGGTTCGTAGGCCAGCACCATGGCCGACAACTGCTCGCCGGTGAGGCCATCGAAGCCTTCTTTGATTTGTTTATCGAGCACCGACATGGTTTCGTTGCGATCGCGCTGCTCGAGCGTTTCGCCGATGCACACGATCGGCACCAGGCCGCCGGCAATCGCGGCGTGCGCCTTCTTGTTGACCGTCGCGTTGGTTTCGCCGAACAGCGTCCGGCGTTCGGAGTGGCCGATGATGGCGTAACGCGCTCCCGCTTCGCGCAACATGCCGGCGCTCACCTCGCCGGTGAACGCGCCCTCACGCTCCCAGTGCAGGTCCTGCGCGCTCACGGCGATGTTGCTGTCGATGACGGCACCGGACGCCGCCGCGATCGCGGTGAACGGCGGCGCGATCACGATGTCGACGCCATGCACGTCCTTCGCGAGCCATCGCAGATCGGAGATGTAGCTGACCGTCTCGGAGACGGTCTTGAACATCTTGAAGTTTCCCGCGATAAGTGGAACGCGCATCGTCAGCGTCGATCGGGGAGAGCGGCCACACCCGGCAGCTCAGCGCCGCCCAGGAACTCGAGCGAAGCGCCGCCGCCAGTGGAGATGTGCGTCATCTTGTCGGCAACGTGAGCGGCGTTGATGGCGGCGACGGAATCGCCGCCGCCGATGATCGTGGTGCCCTTCACCTCGGCCACTGCGTTCGCTACTGCAAGCGTGCCCTTTGCGAACGGCGCCACTTCGAACACGCCCATCGGCCCGTTCCACACTACCGTCTTCGCGTCGGCCAACAACCCGGCATAGAGCCGCGCCGTTTCCGGACCGATGTCGAGGCCCATGCGTTCACCAATCGCCGCATCGCCGACCTTCAACACTTCCGTGGCTGCAGCCGCGTCGATCTTGTCGGCGACCACGTGATCGACCGGCAATTGCAGCACCACGCCACGCGCCTTGGCGGCGTCGATGACCCCACGCGCCGCGTCCTGCTTGTCCTCTTCAACCAGAGACTTGCCAACCGGCATCCCCAACGCCTTGAAGAACGTGTAGGCCATCGCGCCGCCAATCAACAGACGATCGACGCGGCCCAGCATGCTCTCGATCACGTCGATCTTGTCGCTGACTTTCGCGCCCCCGATCACGGCGACGAACGGACGCTCGGCATCACCCAGCGCCAGGCCGAGGTAGCGCAGCTCCTTTTCCATCAGCAGCCCAGCGGCGGCTCGAGGGGATGAGGGCGTGCGGGGGTGAGGGGTTGAAAACCCTGCCACCATCGCCGCGACCGATGCATGTGCGCGATGCGCGGCACCAAAGGCGTCGTTGACATAGACGTCCGCAAGCTCGGCCAGCGACGCCGCGAATTGCGCGTCGTTCTTTTCCTCCTGCGCGTAGAACCGCAGGTTTTCCAGCAACTCTACTTTCGATCC
>DASVFC010000534.1:0-6182 GCA_036380235.1 Vicinamibacterales bacterium | reverse complement strand
GGATTGCCTGTTGCCTTCGCGAGCCACACTGCGCCCGGCTGCGCCTGCTCCGCCGGCCCACGCGGCCCATCAAGCGTGAAGGCGACGCCCTTCGATTTCACGTCTCTCACCAGTTGCAGCAGCGCCTTGCGCCCGCCGCGCGACGACGATCCGCGCGCGGTGCCGTAGCCGAACTTCTCGATGATACGCGCGATCCATTCACCGTCGTAATTCTCGCTGGTGATGACGACGATGCCGCGGCGCTGGAAGTAGATGGTGGCTGGGAAAATGCGGCCGTGCCAGAACGAGTGAATCGGGTGCAGCCCGCGGGCGGTGATGCCCTCAACGTGCTCGGCGCCGCTGACCTTCCACGTCCAGGTCGCTCCGAGGGTGCGCAGGAAAGGATATCCGAGGGTGGCGATGGCGGCGACCTCAGCGCGCTTCCTGGCCGATTGCCTCCACTCCGGATTGTCACCCATCAGAAAGCTTTAACCCTTTGGAACCTCTGGAACCTTGCAGGTTACATTCCGTCGTAAGAAGGCCCTTCGCCACCTTCAGGCGCGACCCACGTGATGACGCCATACGGATCCATGATGTCGCACGTCTTGCAGTGCACGCAGTTCGAGGCGTTGATCTGCAAGCGCAATCCGCCGGCGCCGTTGTCGACCATCTCGTAGACGTTGGCCGGACAGAACTTCACGCACGGATGCCCGTATTCGGGGCCGCAGATGCTGTGACACACCTCGGTGTGCACCAACAGGTGCACGGGCTGATCCTCGTCGTGGTGCGTGCCCGAATAGTGCGCCCCGGTGACCTTATCGAACGTCAGCTTGCGATCGATCGGCGCCGCGTTCGACGGCACCAGGATGTCGCGCTTGGCCAGGCCGTAATAGTCCTCGATCTTCTTGATCAGACGATGCCCGGCGTGGCCGGCGATGTCGGGCAGCAGGTTGCCTTTGGTGAACATCGCCGCGCCGGCATAGGTGCTGCCCGCGATCAGGCCATGGCCGAAGGCCTGGTGCACGTTGCGCACCGGATACAGCTCGCTCTTGATCGCGCTGGCGTCAACGCGCGTCTTATACGAAGACAATCCGGACGCCGTCGTGTTGCCGGCGCGTACCGCCTCGAAGGCCGTCTCAGCCGCGAGCATGCCGCTGCGCATCGCCAGGTGGATGCCCTTGAGCCGCATCGAATTCACGAGGTTCGCGGCATCGCCGACGATCAGCGCGCCATGCAGGAACAACTGCGGCTGCGTATTCCAGCCGCCTTCAGGCAGCGCCCGCGCGCCATAGCGGACCAGCTGACCACCGTCGAGGATGCTGCTGATGAACGGGTGGAGCTTGAAATGCTGGAAGGCGGCGTGCGGATCGAAGAGCGGATCGCGGTACTCGAGGCCGACGACGAGGCCGATCGAGATCCGGCCATCGGCCATCGCATAGAGCCAGCTGCCGCCGAACTCCTCTTCGCGCAGCGGATATCCGAGCGTGTGAATCACGGTACCGGGCTTCAGCCGATCCTTCGGCACGTCCCACAGTTCCTTGATGCCAATGGCATATTGCGGCGGCTCCGCTTGCATGCCGATCTGCAGATCGCGATAGAGCTGCTTGGTCAGGTGGCCGCGTACGCCCTCAGCGAAGATGGTGATCTTGGCGTGGATATCGGCACCCGGCTCGAACGCGGCCTTTGGCTTGCCTTCCTTGTTCAAACCGCGATCGCCGGTACGCACCCCGATGATCTGCGGCGGGTTCTCGTAGCCTTCCGGCGCGCGATCGTAGAGCACGTGTTGCCCCGGGAATCCCCAGAACAGATCAATGCCCTCGGCTTCCACCTGCGAAGCCAGCCACTTGGTGAAGTGGCTGAGAGAAATGATGTGGTTGCCGTGATTGTGAAACGGCGGCGGCGTGATCGGCAGGCGAAACTTGCTCTCCTGCGTCAGGAAGTAGATGTTGTCGTTGTCGACGGGTGTGCCGAGCGGCGCGCCTTTCGACTCGAAGTCGGGAATCAGGTCTTTGAGCGTCGACGGATCGAGCAGCGCGCCTGAGAGTTGATGGCGGCCGGCATCGGGAGCCTTTTCAATCACCGCGATCGACAGCGGCTCGCCGCCCTGCTGCTTCTGCAATTGCGCCAGCCTGAGGGCCGCGGAGAGGCCCGCCGGGCCGGCGCCGACAATCAGGACATCAACTTCGAGGGTCTCACGATCCATTCAAGCCCCAGGTTCCAAAACCGAAGCCCGCTACTTCTGCAGCTCCGCCACGATGGCCGGCGCCACTTCGAACAAGTCGCCTTGAATGCCATAGTCGGCGACTTCGAAAATCGGCGCCTCGGCGTCCTTGTTGATTGCGACGATCGTGCGCGCGCCCTTCATGCCGACCAGGTGCTGAATCGCGCCGGAGATACCGAGGGCAACGTATAACTTCGGCGCCACTGTCTGGCCGGAGCTGCCGATCTGCCGCTCCAGTGGCAGCCAGCCGTTGTCGCAAATCGGCCGCGACGCGGCCAGCTCGGCGCCAAATGCCTTGGCGAGTTGCTCCGCCACCGCGATGTTCTCCTGCGACTTGATGCCGCGGCCGACCGAGACGATGCGCTCGGCCTGTGACAGGTCCACCGCTTGCTTCGCTTCCTGGAACGGCGGCTCGGGACGCTGTCGCAACTTGCTCTCGTCGATCGTGATTGACGCGGAGGTTACGTTTACTGCCGACGAGCCCTTCTGCGCCGCGTCGGCACGGAACGCGCCGATCTGGATGGTGATGAAGTGCGGCGCCGGACCTTGCGGCACAACATCCGCGGTCAGCTTGCCCTGAAACATCGGCCGCGAGAACGTTGGCGCGCCGGCGTTGTTCTTGACGCCGATCACGTCGGTGATCAGTGCACGATCCATGCGGGTCGCAAGCGTCGGTGAAAAGTCGCGCGTTTGATAGGTGTGCGGCAGGAATACGAGGGCCGGCGCCGCTTGCGCGATCACCGGCTGCAGCGCCTCCACGAACGCGTCCGGCGTATAGTGCGCAAGCGTGACGTGATCGATCGCGATCACCTCGGCCACCGCCGCGGTCGCGAGCTCACCGGCCACCGACGAGACGTTCTGGCCGGCCACCGCGACCTTGATCGGCATCGAGCCGCCGGACAACTGCTGCGCGGCGGCGATGGTTTCCCAACTGGCGCGATTGAGCTTGCCGTCTTTCTGTTCAGCGATGACGAGAATCACAGGACCCTCGCTTCCTCGCGCAGGCGCTTGACCAGCTCCCGCGCGGCTTCAGCGGGTGAACCGCCAATCATCACCGTCTGCTTGGCTTTCTGCGGCGCGTAGAGGGCGACAATTTTCTGTCGCGACGCGCCGGCACCCGGGCTCGCGACCTTGGCGATTTCTTTTTTCTTGGCGGCCATGATGCCCTTGAGGGTCGCGTAGCGCAGCGTATTGATGCCGCTCTGGATGGTGAGCAGCGCGGGCAACGGCATGGTGATGTATTGAAACCACCCGCCTTCGAGCTCGCGCTTGACGCGCATCGACGCTCCCGCCTGCCCCGAGCCTGTCGAAGGGTCGATATTCACTTCCATGATGATGGTCGAATGCGGGATGCCGAGCTTTTCCGCCAGCACCGGACCGAATTGCGCGTGGCCCTGATCGTCGGATTGCAGGCCGGTCAGGATCAGATCGAACTTCTGATCGGCCATCGGCGGCGCCAGCGCGCTCGCGGCCGCGAATGCGTCCGCCGCGCCCAGCGCCTCATCCTCGACGTGAATGGCGCGATCGGCACCGCGCGCCAGCGCTTCGCGGATCACCTGCTGCACGCGAGCCGGCCCGGCGGAACACACCACCACTTCGCCGCCGTGTTTCTCGCGCAGGCGCAACGCCTCCTCGAGCGCGTAGGCGTCGGGTTCGTTCATCTCGTAGCTGACGTCCTGATCGCGGACCCACGTCTTGTCGTCGTTCAGGCGCGGCTGCCACTCACGGGTAGGGACTTGTTTGATACAAACTGCGATCTTCATGTTTTCGGGCCCTCAAGCCCGCACGCCCTGGAGCCCTAGCCTTCGTAGCGCTTGAACAGCAGCGCTCCGTTGGTCCCGCCGAAGCCGAAGGAATTCGACAGCGCGTAATCGATCTTCATGTCGCGTGCCTGGTTCGGCACGTAATCAAGATCGAGCCCCTCATCGGGTGCTTCGAGATTGATGGTGGGCGTCACCTTCTGGTGCTTCACCGACAACGCGGTGATGCCGGCTTCGAGCCCGCCAGCCGCGCCGAGCAGGTGGCCGGTCATCGACTTGGTCGACGACACGGCCAGCTTGTGCGCGTGTTCACCGAAGGTGCGCTTGATCGCATGCGTCTCGATGCGATCGTTGTGCGGCGTCGAGGTGCCGTGGGCGTTGATGTAGTTGACCTGCTCGGGACGAATCCCCGCCGATTCAATCGCGATCTTCATCACGCGGTGGGCGCCGTCGCCGTCTTCCGAGGGCGCCGTCATGTGGAAGGCGTCGCCGGACATGCCGTAGCCGACCATCTCGGCGTAGATCGAAGCGCCGCGCCGCTTCGCGAACTCCAGCTCCTCGAGAATGATGATGCCCGCGCCTTCGCCAAGCACGAACCCGTCGCGATCCTTGTCGAAGGGGCGGCTGGCATGCGTCGGATCGTCGTTGCGTGTCGACAGCGCGCGCAGCGCCGCGAAACCGCCGACGCCCATCGGGCATACCGCCGCTTCCGCGCCGCCGGCGATCATCGCGTCGGCCGCACCGCGGCGGATGATCTCGTAGGCATCGCCAATCGCATGCGCCGAAGCCGTGCACGCGGTGCAGGTGGCGAGATTGGGACCCCTGGCGCCGAAACGAATCGACACCTGGCCGGAGGCGAGGTTGATGATCGCCGACGGGATGAAGAACGGCGAGATCTTGCGCGGCCCGCCCTCAAGGTAGGCCTTGTGCTCTTTTTCGATGGTGGTAAATCCGCCGATGCCGGAGGCGATGAACACGCCCACGCGATCGGCGGTCTCGGGGGTGGTCTTGAGCCCCGCGTCGTCCATCGCGAACTGGGACGCCGCCACCGCGAACTGAATGAAGATGTCCATCTTCTTCAGTTCCTTTTTTTCGATGAACTGGAGCGGGTCGAAGTCCTTGACTTCGCCCGCAAAGCGCGTCGAAAACGCCGCCGCGTCGAAGCGCGTGATCGGTCCGATGCCGCTGGTGCCCGCGCACAGCGCATCCCAGTTCGCCTGTGTGCCCATTCCGACCGGCGACACCAGGCCAACACCGGTCACGACGACTCGCCTGTTCACGACTCTTACTTCTTCTTGGCGTGCGACTCGATGTAGTCGACCGCTTCCTTGACGCGCGTGATCTTCTCCGCTTCCTCGTCAGGAATCTCGATGCCGAATTCTTCCTCGAACGCCATCACCAGCTCGACGGTGTCGAGCGAATCAGCGCCCAGGTCGTCCACGAACGATGCATCCGGAGTCACTTCCTCTTCGTCGACGCCCAGCTGCTCCACGATAATGCTCTTCACCTTGTCGGCAACGGCCACAATCTCCTCCTACCTACATGTACATCCCGCCGTTGACGGCGAGAACCTGACCAGTAATATACGACGCCTCATCTGACGCCAGGAAGCCTACAGCCGCGGCAATTTCCTCGGGCTTGCCTATGCGCCCGAGCGGAATCATCGCGGACCAATCCGTCTTCGCGTTGTCGGCAATCGCCTTGGTCATGTCGGTTTCGACAAACCCGGGCGCCACCACGTTCACCGTCACTTGCCGCGACGCCACTTCGCGCGCCAGCGCCTTGCAGAATCCGATCAGGCCCGCCTTCGATGCGGCGTAGTTGGCCTGCCCGGCATTGCCCATCTGCCCCACCACCGAGCCGATCGCGATGATGCGCCCGGCGCGCTGCTTGATCATCGGCCTGAGCGCCGCCTGGCAGAGCGTGAAGGTCGCCGTCAGGTTGGTGGCGATCACCTGGTCCCAGTCGTCGCGCTTCATGCGCAGCATCAACTGATCGCGCGTGATGCCCGCGTTGCTGACGAGGATATCGAGCCTGCCGTGGGTTTCGACCGTCTGCTTGATCAGCGCCTCGACGGCAGCGGCGTCGGTGACGTCAACGCCGTGCGCGATCGCCGTGCCGCCCGCCGCTGTGATCGCCTGCGCCGTCGCATCAGCGTTGTTCCCGCGCGCCACGCACACCACCGTCGCCCCGCCGGCAGCCAGGCGTTCGGCAATTGCGCG
>DASVFC010000533.1:0-6338 GCA_036380235.1 Vicinamibacterales bacterium | reverse complement strand
CGTGTCGATGGACGCCAGCAGAGACGGACAACGGTTTCTGATCAGGCGAGGAGCCGAAGCGGCACGTTCCGGGACGCTGACGGTCGTGCTGAACTGGCCTGCGTTGACCGCACCGCAACGATAGCCGCGGGAATAATTACTGATCTCCGATGGGAAACCGACGGACCGTCATCCCAGCGCGACTCGCGTCTGCCGCGATCTGAATCGGGACCTTCTCCTGTCTGGCCCAAATCGATCTGCAGATCATCCGAGCCCAAGGCGGGACTCATCCGAGTAATCAGCGCAGCGCGCTGATTCCGGACCACTTCTGGCGAACGCCCACGGCCCATCTGGGTTCACAGATTATTTCCCTGTGACGGATGGCACTGGTCCCTTCCCGAGTATAGTTTGCACCGGTTACAAACAGTTGCAGGATCTCACTCGTGAAAGAGGTGTCGGATATGGCGCTTACGTCTCCGCGCAGAGCAGGTGGATGGCTGACGGTCGCGGCAATTCTTGCCAGCGTGACCATTCCTTCGGGACAAAGCCAGGAAAGACCGCAAGACAGCACCGCGAGTGACGCCGACGCGCCGCTCGTCGAAGCCACAGTCCCTGACGCCGGTCCGCAGAAGGACGATCCGACCGGGCGCCTCGACTGGATGCGTCAGGCATGGGGCATCGTCACGCCGGCGTTCCGGGCCACCGCGATGCAGGAAGGCCGCGCGCATTCGAACAAGAAGAACGCACGCGGACCGAAGTGGGTCAGCATCGGCCCGGATGGAGCGGACTTCGATCAGAACGGTTCGTACACCGGACACGAGGTCGACACGGGACGCGCCCGCGCAATCCTTCCCCACCCGATCGATCCGAACATCGTCTACTTCCTGAGTTCGGGTGGCGGACTCTGGCGCACCAACAACTGGACGGCAGCCAACACCACCTGGCGGCCGTTGACCGACGACCTGCCGACCACGGGCGGGGGTTCGGTGGCGTTCGGCCGGGACCCCAACACGCTGTACCTCGGCCTCGGCGATTTCGTCGACGTCATCAACGTCGGCGGCTCGATGACCAAGTCCACCAACGGCGGCAACTCGTGGGGACCGGTGATCGAGCTGGGCGACGCCGTTTCGGTCCGCGACGTCAAGGTCGACACGTCAACGCCTCAGGATATCGTGCTCGCCGCCACGAACAGCGGCTTGTATCGCTCGGCCAACGGCGGCAGCAGCTTCGCCGCCGTTCCCACCTTCACCGGGCTATCGGTGTGGAGCATCGTCCGCACCAGCGCCGGCTGGCTGGCGTCAGCGCAGCCGTGTGCGCCGGGCAATGGCTTGCAGTGCGCGTTCGCAACCACGTTGTATCTGTCAACGGATCGCGGCGCGTCGTGGGCGCCAATCAGCAATGCCGGCGGGGTGTTCAGCCTGAATGGACGCACCACCCTGGCCGTCGCCGCACCCGGCGACGGCGTGGTCTACGCCTACTCGGTGACGGTCGGCGACGCCCAGATGCGCGACGTCTATCGATCGAGCGACGGCGGTCAGACCTGGACCACCAACGGCGTTAACGCCACCAAGGCCCCGACCAACCCGGTGACCGGGGTCGTGACCAACATGAACATCTGTGCCGGCCAGTGCTGGTACAACCAATCGATTGCCGTCGACCCGCGCGATCCAACGCGCAACACGCTCTGGATCGGCGGCACGCTGTTCTCGGCGCTCTCGACCGACGGCGGCAACAGCTGGGCGGTGAAGACGTGGTGGCTGTACAGCCAGATCCCGAACATCGCCTACGCGCACGCCGATCACCATTTCGCCGTGATCAAGACGACCGGCACGCCGGCGGTGATCCTCGGCACCGACGGCGGCATGAGCGTCAGTGAAGATGGCGGCGTCACCTTCAGCAGCCAGAAGAACCGCGGCATGGCGTCGCACTTGTTCTACACCGTGTCGGGCAATGCCAAGTTCCCTAACCTCGTCATCGGCGGCACGCAGGACAACGGCACGCGCCTCCGCACCGGCAACGACAAGATCTATAACCAGGTCATCGGCGGCGATGGCATGGGCACGGCCTATAGCCAGGCCAACACCAACACCGTGATCGGCAGCTCGCAGGGTTCGGGCATGCGCAGCAATCTCTCCAACACGCCGCCGACGACAATCCAGAGCACGGTGGCGAGAGGCGCGCTATCGGACGCCGCCGGCGCCGGTTTCTTCACGGCCGTCGTCCCGGCGCCCGCGGCGCTGGATCCCACGGGCCGCGTGTTCTTCCACTTCACCAACAGCCGTGTCTGGCGGACCGACAACGGCGGATTGACCTGGAACAACATCGGCTCGGCAACCGCGCCGACATCTCCGGGCCTGCCCCCCACGCGCCGTTTCCGCTCGAGTCCGTACAATCTCGGCGTTAGCCCCACCGATCTGAATCGCATTGCAATCGGAGCCGCAAGCGGGTTCATCGACGTCACGACCGATGGCGGTGCGACCTGGACCGATCTCGATCTGCTTACCCTGGTGCCCGGGTACGCCGGCTTTGTCACGAACCTGACCTGGCAGGACGACCAGACGCTCTGGATCACGGCGGCCGCGCAGGTGGCGGGCGCCGTGCGGGTGATTAAGGCGACCATCGCGAGCCCGGCCGCAAGCTGGGCCACGGCGACGTTCACGCCGATGCAGGACGGGCTGCCAGACCTCCCGGTCACGCGTGTCTACGTCGATCCGCGCGACGCCTCGGGCAACACCGTGTATGCAGCGACGCACGTCGGCGTGTATCGGACCGTTGACGGCGGCCAGTCATGGGACGTCTACAGCAATGGCCTGCCGACGGTGCGCGTCAACGACATCTACATGCCGCCGGATGGCAGCTTCATGCGTATCGCCACTTACGGCCGAGGCATCTACGAGTTGTCGCAGATGGAGCTCGTCGAGACCACGCTCGTCGACAACGGCGCGTCATGCGATCAGGATGGCGTGCTCGACAACGGTGAGACCGGCACCTTATTCCTGACCTTCGCCAACCAGGGGCCGAACAATCTCAATCAGATCGAGCTCACGGTGAAGTCGAGCAACCCCAACGTCACGTTCCCGAACGGCAACACACTCAACTTCCCGCCGTTACAGAAGACCGGAACCAGCACCGGATCGATTCGCGTCGCGCTGAATGGCGCCGTGGGACTCGAGACCGCTGACTTCGCGATCTCGATCGTGGCCCCGGAGCTCGAACTGGCAAGCGGCCTGAACGTGACCGCGACGCATCGCGTCAATTACGACGACACGCCGGCTTCGTCGGCCACGGAGACCGTCGAATCGGCGAACCACGGCTGGACCATCGGCGGTAACTCGGTAGCGCTGCCGAACATCGAGTCGTTCCAGCGCCGGGCGCTGTCAGCGACGCAGCACGTCTTCTTCGGCCCCGACAACAATGGCCAGGTCGACGACCGCAAGCCGTCGGCGCCCGATGAACAGTTCATCGTTTCGCCGCTGCTGCACGTCGGCGCGGCGCCGCTGACCATCGCTTTCCAGCACCGCTTCGCCTTCGAGGGCGGCAATTGGGACGGTGGCGTGGTCGAGATCAGCAACAACGGCGGTGCGAGCTGGAATGCCGTGAACGGAGCCGGGTTCTACAACGGCGCCACGAATGCGGTCACGAGCGCGCCGATCGGCGCGAATCGTCCGGCGTTCGTCGTTCGCAATGCCGGTTGGCCGAGTTTCATCATGTCGTCGGTGGATCTCGGAACCACTTATGCCAATCAGCAAGTGCTGGTTCGCTTCCGGGTCGGCGCTGATGAATCAACCGGCGCGCCAGGTTGGGATATCGACAACATCGCATTCGGCGGCCTCAGCAACACGCCGTTTGCGTCGCTCATCGGCCAGACTACGATCTGCACGACCGAGCAGCAATAGCCGGTCCAATCATCAATACCGCATCGACACCGATCAGCCGCCCGCTGATCGGTGCCGATTCAGTGTCAAACCGGTGCCGCATCCATGACCTTCAACCGCCGGGCGCTGCTGGCGTTCCTCGCGACCACCAGCTTCGCCAACGGGCTCTTGCCCGCCACATTGTCGGCGCAGATCCAACCAGGCACTCGCACACTCACTATCGACATGGTCCGCGAGGCGGCGCGCCTTGCCGGATTCGTGTGGACCGACCAGCAATGCCAGGAACTGATCGACGCGCTGTCCAGCTTTGCGCGGCACGCCGAAGGGATTGAGAAAGCGACGCTGACCAACGCGTCACCGCTGCCCTTTCAGTTCGATCCACGACCGCCGGGTATTCCCCAGCCTGCGTTGCCGTCGCCGCTGTTCCGCCTCGACCCGGCGCCGAGCGTGCGGCGGCCGCAGAATGTAGAGAGCGTCGCGTTCTGGCCGCTCACGCATCTTGCGCAACTGCTGGAGTCCCGGCAGGTGACATCGGTTGAACTGACGCGGATGTACCTCGATCGCCTGTCACGGCATAACGCGCGATTGAACTGCGTCGTGACGATCACCGATGAACGCGCGCTCGCCGAGGCGGCCGCTGCCGACAAGGCCATTGCGTCCGGAAAATACCTCGGTCTTCTCCACGGCATTCCGTACGGCGTCAAAGACATCATCGCTGCGGCCGGTTATCCCACTCGGTGGGGAGCGCCGCATCTGGATCATCAGAGGTTCAGTGAAGATGCGACGGTGGTGCAGCGGCTGAAAACGGCGGGCGCCGTCCTGGTGGCCAAATTGACGACCGGAGAAATGGCCTTTGGCGATCAATGGGCGGGGGGCAGAACGAACAACCCGTGGAACCTCGCGGAAGGATCGAGCGGATCGTCGGCGGGATCGGGTGCCGCAACGGCAGCCGGCCTGGTCGGGTTCGCGATCGGCACCGATACCGGCGGCTCCATCTTGTCTCCCGCGGTGCGAAACGGCCTTGTCGGGCTGCGGCCGACGTTTGGACGCGTCAGCCGGTATGGTGTGATGGCCGCCGGCACGACGCTCGACAAGATCGGCCCGATGTGCCGCCATGCCCAGGACTGCGCGATCGTGCTGCGGGCGATTGCCGGCAGCGATCCAGGCGATCTAGCCGCAGAGAATTACCCGGTCGCATTCGACGCCGCCCGCGGCCGCTACCCTAAACGCATCGGCTACGTGCCGGCGATGTTCGAAGCGGAGAAAGATCCCGATCAACGCGCCAACAACGATCGCGCGCTGGCGATGCTGAAACGGCTCGGCTGCAGCACGCATGAGATCAGTCTGCCGAGCGGCGACCTCAGTTACTTCATCGAATACATCGAGCGCGCAGCGGCATTCGACAGTTTCACGACGGTCGGAATGGACGGCCCTTTGCGCGCGCGCACCAGCCGTTTCCTGCGCGCCGGCCAGCTCGTCACCGCGGTTGACTATCTCCAGGCCAACCGCCGCCGCGCGGTGATCATGCAGGACGTCGCCCGCGCGATGGCCAGCCTCGACGCGGTGATGTTCACATCGCTGTCGCTCGATTCGCGCACGAGTTTGAACCCGGTGATGAGCCTCACCGGGCATCCCTCGATCGCCGTGCCGAACGGGTTGAAATCCAATGGCGCACCGGCCGGCGTGATGTTCGCAGGACACTTGTATCGCGAAGGCGAAGTCATCGCGCTGGCCAAGGCGTGGCAGGAGACCGGCCAACCGATCGGTTCACCGCCGCTCTTCGCTGCCGGGTGAGCAACGGCTGTTCGCGATAAGCTTGGCGGGCATGCGAACCCTTCTGTCCTTGCTTGTCACCGCGTGCATTGTCGGCGCAGGTCATCAAACAGCCACCTCGGGCCAGGAACGGCCCACCCTCGCCGATGCCGTGCGCGCCTACGTGGCCGTCGACGCGCCGCTGATCGCGCTGACGCACGTGCGCGTCATCGATGGCACCGGTGCCGCGCCGCGCGACGATCAAACTTTGGTCATCCGCGACGGCAACATCGCCGCGATGGGTAACTTTGCCACGACACCTGTGCCGGCTGGCGCGCAGACCATCGATCTCAGTGGCAAGAGCGTGATTCCCGGGCTGGTGATGGTGCACGAGCACCTCTATTACCCGAACGGCCCCGGCGTGTATGGACAACTCGGCGAAAGCTTCTCGCGCTTGTACTTGTCGGGCGGCGTAACGACGATGCGCACCGGCGGCAACGTCAACGGGTTCATGGACTTGAACATGATGCGGCTCGTGGAGTCAGGCCAGAAGCCCGGCCCCGCGATCGACGCCACCGCGCCGTATCTGAATGGCCCGAACAACTTCATCCAGATGCGGGTGTTGAAGGGCCCGGAAGACGCGCGGCGGCAGGTGCAGTACTGGACCGACGAGGGCGCAACGTCGCTGAAGACCTATATGCAGATCACGCGCGGCGAGCTTGCCGCGGCGAT
>DASVFC010000532.1:0-9033 GCA_036380235.1 Vicinamibacterales bacterium | reverse complement strand
AACAACGGAGAACGCCGCAGTCAGCGTCAGTGCTGGAATCGCAGCCATCGACAGGTTGTAAGCGATGGCGGTTGGCGTGGCGGTGAGATGCGTCAGCACCGCGATCAGATAATAGCCATAGTAGTAATAGTTCAGATCGACTCCGGCAAACCACGGTTCGTACGGTGGAAGGGTGCCGGCACGCATGACCGCATTGAGCAAAGAGAAGTCCATCGTCTTCTCTCCCCAATAAATTTCGGGATTGTAGGCACGAACAATGGCGAATGCCACCAGTGTGCCGACGAACATCAGCTCAGTGGCGACAATGATTCTGAACGGCGGCAGCGAAATGGCGCGCGAGCGACGTAGCGGCAGCCAGGCGCAAAGAGCCACGACAACAAGCGCGAGCGGCGCGAGCAAACTCAATGAGGCATGGGGTCGTATCAGCAACATTCCGCACGCCACGTAAGTCGTGACGACCCATCCGACAATGCGCGACAATCCATAGCCGCGGTCCGACATACTGGCAAATAGCCAGAGCGTCGGTGGCAACACCGCCACACTCAACAACTCGAGTATCGTCACCCACTTCAGGACATCCCACAGCTGCCACCACTTATCTCGGGTGTCGATGATTGCGACCGGCACGCCGAGGTGCTCGCGTCGGGTCGACGCGACGGCGGCGGTTTGCGGCGCGGCCCAGTCAAGACGATCCATTTTTGAGAGCAGCGCGCTCCGGCTTACGTGGCCGCCCGTGATGAAACCGGAGAAGAGCTGATGCAGTCTCGTGCGTGCTGGTTCGTCTGCGACAATGTCGTGCCGACGCGCCAGTGCGGCGAGGTCAAGCGCGCTATACGCGGGTACTGTCGTGAGCCCTTGCAGTGCGTCTTGCAGTGCAGCAGCGCTGGCGTTCTTGCTCACTCGCTCCGCTGACTCTCGGACCTCCGTCAACCGGACCGCGGGATAGGTCGGCAACGAGGCCAGCTGCGAACGAAACCGCTCGCCTACCCCACGGGGCTCCTTGGCGAGTGCTTCGTCGACTTCCGCTGAGCTCACGACAGCCTCCGAAGCGTAAGGATCGCGCCAGAGGTTCTGGAGTTGCTCCGACAGAGACTCGCGCATTGCCATCATGGCGGCGCGAGACATCTTCGGGTCTCGGATTGATTCCGCCAGAATCCGCTGCGCCAACGTATCTGGTTCCAACGCTTCGACTTTCTCGAAGATGACCGCCTTGGGATGGTCATATACGTAATGACTTTCATCCGCCGTCAAGTCATGCAGTTGGATACCCAAGAGTTCGGGCGGTTGATAGACGGTCTTGCGGAGAGTGAACCCGAGCTCACCTGCGAACAGCAGCCGGTAGTATGCGGCCGTCACGGGATAGCGGTCGGCAACCTTGAGGATGGTGCTGTAAAGCCGCGGCGTCGGCAACGCAATCCAATCGCTGTCGGCAAGCGCCTGAGCGAGTCGCACCGCTTTGTCGCCACCGTCGCCGTGGTACGGCGCCATCCTCACGGAGCCGTATTGGCTGACGAACGGCGGTACGGATTGAGGAATCTCATCGTCCCACTCTTCGTGGGCGATTCGCGTGGGCGCACCATCAGCACGGCGCAGCGGGACGTTCTTGTAGATCCATAACGACGCGCTGGTCCAGGCATGTGGCTCACTGTAGATGCGCATGTACGCGGCGCAATAGACTGCCCCCGCTAACACCCCGATCAGTCCTGCAGCGGTCGCGAGATGTTTCAGACGCCGATGCTCGCGCAGTTGGACGCATGCCCGGGCGCCCATCACGCAGGCGACCGCGATGACCGGCAGGGTGTAGCGAGGGAAAGACGCCTTGAAGCCGCCCAGAATGACAAACGCGACCCCCGCGTACGAAAGCAGCAGCAGATCTTCGGCGTGAGGGCGGATCAAACTGCGGATGGCTGCGTAGATAAATCCGCCCACACAAATCACGCCAAGCGGCCAACCGAAACTCCATCGCAACATTTCCAGCAGTGACGTGAGATATGGGGTGGTATCGACGAACTGCTGCACCCACGGGCCGCCGCCGTCACCTTGGACCATGCGCGCCTGCTCGGCGATCTGTGCGGCAAAGTCCCGCGAAAACAGGATGTGCAACCAGCGATCGCTCAGGCCAGGCATGGCGACGGCTGTCGCAAACGATTCAAACGCCAGCTCCCAGGCATATGGGTGGAGGGCATACCAGGCCGCCAACGCCGAAATGAAGCACAACGTCAGCGACAAGTGAAGCGCGAGCGGTGGGATACGTCTCCCCTGCGTTAGCAGAAGGACGTGCAGCACTAGAGGTAACGCCAGGATGGGCGCCGAGCTGAACTTGCTCGCCATCGCCATACCAGTGGCGATGCCGAGCGCGACATACAACATCAACGCGGGCGCGACTTTGGCGCGGCCGCTGCCGGGGTCAGCTTGCAGGCGGAACACTGCTGCTGCGGCCAGTAGCGCCAGTAGCACGCTGAAGGTTTGCAGCGGCTCGACGGCGAAAAAGTGTGCGAGCTGAACCGCCCGCAGTGTCACCGCCAGGAACGCCGCAGCCAGTAGTCCAACCGCCGGCGCGTAGAGCCGCGCCCCTAACGCATAGACGAGAGCAAGCGACAGGGTTGAGAGCAGCGCGCCCACAAAGCGGCCTGTGATCGCGACATCGGTGAAATCGGCCGCGACTCGGCCGAGCATCACCTGTTCGACGCGCGGCCAGGCCAAGACGATTGCCACCGCGGTTAATGCGCCTGCTGCCGCTTGCCAGGCGGCGCGCAGCCGCCTGAGTCGGTCATACAGGAAACATAGAAACAACGTGATTCCGACCCCGACGGTGATCAGCCACCCATTCGAGACCTCGCGCAGATTCGGCAGTGTAGGAACCTGCGTCTGAAGATGTGAATACGCCTTGTGGGTAAACAGCGCACTGTAATATCCGAGGTGTCCCCAGCTGTGAATCGTGGGCCGGTAATGGTCGGCGACGAGCATCTCAACGGTCTGAGACACCATCGCTCTTTCATCGGGGTGTGGCCAGGCGTGATCATTCCAGTGCAGGCCATGAAAGCGGAAAGTACCGCCGACGATGATAATGGCCGTGAATATCAGTCGACGTATAACGTCGGCTCGGACGCGCGCATCCATAGGAGTCCTCGTCGCAGCTGCCCGACGCAGCCGTTCAGATGGCGTAGCATACTGGCATGCGAAGCCGCCGCGGTACAGCATCGCTGCTCGCCGCGATTCTGGTTTCAGCCGCCGGGTGCGAAGCCCACAATCCTGAAGCCATCTCCCGACAGCGTCACCCGGAGCTGTACGCGGGCGGCGCCGCGGCAGCCGTTACCAGAGCGCCTGCGATGACCGATCTTCCGGATGGCGACGAAGTCCTCGCCAGTGACGGAGGCATGCGTGGCGACAGGATAAATCTGTCGAGCGAACGCGCAGGGTGGGTCACGGTCGATGTGAACGATCCGGTGTTTGTTTCTCGGCTCGATCCGCTCTTCGATGGCGACATCACAACCCTGTCGCGCACAGAAGGTGTCAATCCGCTCGTGATGACCTTCCACTTTCCGACACCCGTGCGCCTCAGCGCCGTGAGACTCTTTCCGTCATATTCTTCCTATGACTGGAGCGTTGAGCTGAAAAGCGGAGCGCGGGCGATGATCGTACGGAAGGCAGCACCGGACACCTGGTCGACGATCGTGCTGCAAGACGATGTTGAGACCGACACTGTGCGAGTGACTCTTCGTCGGCTGGAACGCGACGACTACGTGCACCTGAACGAAGTCGAGTTGTGGACCTCGTCGCCGCGCTGAAATCGGCCAAGGCACGCCTGGCGCGGACCGGTTCACCCGGTGCGACTGCGAATCCTGGTGTAGCCTCTCGAGTCACTTTGCGCGCTCGCCTGCGTTCACCTAACGCTGCCCTCGTCATCGCTACCGTCCTTGGTTTCGGAGGTCAGAGCCTCCTCGACCTGGAATGGTTCGTCGCTGGGGCGGCGTGTTTTGCAGTTGCGGCCGCGCTGTTTGCCTGGGCAGCGAGGTCCGCCGCGCCGCAGGCGTCCTTTCATCCTGCCAACCGGTGGGTTGACCTCGATCGCGGCCGACGCCTCATCGCCTTCGGTGGCATCGTGTTCGCCATCCTCGCATCGCTCGTGGGCGCTTTCTTGTTCGCCCGCCACTCGGCATCGCAAGCTGGCTGGTGGTCGTACTTATTGAGTGTGGTGCTGCTGGTGGCGGCGACGTTCTGGTTGACCGTGCGCCCCCCAGGGGACCGGCGAGGGCGGCTCCTGCGGCGGCGCGGCGTCGCCATCGCACTGCTGCTGATCGTTGCTTTCGGCGCCATCCTCCGCCTGTACGCGCTGAGCGATCTGCCGTTTGGCGTCTGGTACGACGAGGCTGAATCCGGGCTCGCCGCCCGCCGTTTGCTGAGCGAGCCTGATTTTCGCGTGCCGTTCATCGCGACGATGAACACGACGGTATTTCTTCCCGCTCTGTATGCGGCCTCGACGGCCATCTTTGGCGACTCTATTGCTGCCCTGCGCTGCGTCAGCGCGATTTTCGGTATCGCCGCTATCGGCGCGGCGTTTCTCGTCGGCCGTGAGTTGCACGGACCGCGGTTCGGACTGATGCTGGCTTTTGTGACAGCGGCGGCTCGCTGGCAGGTGAACTTCAGCCGCGTTGCCATGACCGGTGTCGACACACCGTTCTTCGAATTCGCCGCGACGTACTTTCTGCTTCGAATGATCAACCGAGGGCGGCTTCGAGATGCGGTTTTCGCCGGGCTGGCCATAGGCGGCGGCCTTCTGTTTTATCAGGCCTTTAGGTTGTACCTGATTGCGTTGCTGGTATTTGCGGTGATCTCGGCCGCACGGGCGCACCGGTCCCTCAGCGCGCATTGGCGGCTTCATCTTCAGCAGATTGGCCTGCTGGTGCTGACCGTGGTCGTGGTGACGATGCCGCTCCTTCACTTCATGTGGCGCTCGCCGGCCGTGGTGTTGAATCGCGTTTCGGAGACATCAATACTGACCCGGCGTGACGAGCCGAACCTGTCGCGCGCCCTGTTGGCCAACACCACACGTCACTTGCTCATGTTCAACGTCGCCGGCGATCGCAACGGGCGGCACAACCTTCCAGGTGAACCGATTCTGGATCCCGCGATGGGCGTGCTGGCGGTGCTCGGCGGCGCGGCCGCCGTTTCGCGCGGTCTCGCACCCGCCAACTTGTTTTTCCTGCTGCTGTTTGGCGTGGGCCTGGCAGGCGGCATTCTGACGGTCGACTTCGAGGCGCCACAATCGTTGCGCTCCATCGCCGCATTCCCAGCCGTCGCGTACTTCATTGCCTCGGCGGCGACGACGATTGACCGCTATCGACCGGCCGCCAGCAGCGCGCACCGTGGATCGGGACGTGCAGCAGCGATCGCGATCACCTTCTATATCGCCGCAGTGAATACGCACGACTACTTTCGCCGCTTTGGCGCGAATGAGGTGGCGTGGAGCAGCTTCTCGGCTGCGGAGACTGTGGTCGGACGTGAGCTGGCATCCCGCCGCGTTGATGAGGTGGCAGTGCTCTCGGAGCTCCTCTCGAACCATCCGACCATCAAGTACCTGGCTCCCGCGGCACGGCCGCAAGTGCTGCCGGTGTCAGACGCGTTCCCAATCCGAGACGGCTCTGGTCGGCCGGTCGTCATCTTCTTTAGCGCGGACGAACACGCGCTCGCCGAAGAGGGGCATCGCTTGTATCCTGGCGCGACGTTCGCAGCTCTTGCCGGCCCGCCACCTTTCGACCAGACACCACGCGCCTATATGCTCGCGTTGCAGATGTCGGACCTGACCTCCGTTCGCGGACTCGATCTGCGATATACGCCGCTGGGACGCGCGCCAGAGAGTCAAGTGCCGGTGCAGCGCCGCACTCAGTCCGTGGCCGCTGACTGGTCGCGTGAAACGCCGCTCCCAGGCGCATTCGCCGCTGAATGGTCCGGCATCCTGTATGTGTCGCAATATGGCGTTCACCACATGCGCATCAAGAGTCCAGCCAGGTCTTACGTTGAGATCGACGGCACACGCGTGATGGAGGGGCGCCAAGGATCGGACGTGCGGCTGACGTGGACTCCGCCCGGGCAAACCGAACAGGAGATTCCACCCGCCAGTCTCTACCAGAGTGACGCGGCCGGTGGTGGCTTGCTCGCGGCACTGTATGACAACGCCGACTGGCAAGGCTCGCCCGTCATGCTAAGGATCGATCCAGTCATCGATACCTACTTCCACGTACTGCCGTTGCGCCGTCCATATTCCGTTGAGTGGCTCGGCTCGCTGGACGTGCCCGTGAGCGGATCCTACCGGGTGGGCCTGCGCGCGGTGCAGGAGGGGTCACTTCAGTTGGACGATCAAGTCGTGCTGGCAACTGAGACACCTGATGTGATGGCTGAGGCCGTGATTCCGCTTCGCGCCGGCAGTCACAAGCTCCGTCTGCGGTATCGCGATACGACCGAACGCTCTCGCCTGCACTTCTGGTGGGCGCCGCCCGGGTTACCATTCGAGCGAGTACCTCGGAAAGCATTGCTGCCGCCGCAGGGCGCCGATTCGCGAGCTTTGCTCCGTCCCACACAATAGCGTTGCAGTCAACGCCCAATTACCGCTGAGCGCTCAAATGGCAAGCCCATTTAGCAGTCGTGAGCGCAATTGTGGATAGCGACACATGGGAGTCGCGCAAGCGCGGAAACGGGTCAGACCTTCAGCGGGAACGGGAACGCGCCAGAACTGATTTCCACTCACTGCCCCGAGCGGATCGCTCGTCCCGGCGCGACACCCTCGACCAGCGTCTCGTCGCGGACGACGAACGTGCCGCCGACGAGCACGTGACGAATGCCCTCGGAGAATTGCGCCGGACGCTCGTAGGTCGCGCGATCGATCACACGCGCCGGATCGAACACCGTAATATCGGCATCCATCCCTGCGCCGATGCGCGCCTTGCGACGCATCGCCGGCACGTAAGGCTCGAGTCGCTGTGCCACCATCACGGTGATCTTGCGCAGCGCCGTCATCAGATCGATCACCTTCTGCTCACGCACGTAGTGGCCAAGGACGCGCGCATAGGTACCGACGCCACGGGGGTGACCGCCGCCGCTCGTCAGCGGCACGCCGTCGCTGCCGACCATGACGTCAGGATGCGATAAGGCCGCTCGAACCGACGCTTCGGGAATCATGTGAATGACAACCAGCCCGCCCTGCTTGCGATAGCGGGGGAAACTCTCGGCCGTCAATCGTTCCCCGGTCGCCGACCACTGCACATCGCCGAACCCAATCGCGAACCGCTCCTGCCAGCCAGGTTCGAATAATGCGGACTGCAAGTACGTCGACGCGGCGGTGTACGGATACACCTCGGTCGTCACGTCCAGCCCACGCGCTCGCGCGCCGTCGATCATCGCGAGCAGCCGCGGTGTCTGCCGCAATCCCATGCTGCCGATGTGCACGATATGCACTGCGGCCCCGGTCGCGGCAACGTTCGCGAGCACTTCCTGCAGGCCGTCGATGCTGCCGCCTGGCTCGATTTCACCCGCGGACCGCATATGGATGAACGCCAGCGCCTTGCGCCGGGCCGCCAGTTCGAACACACGCAAAAGTTCATCGCGTCCCGCACCGGGCGTGTAAGCGGGGCCCATCCCGATGCCCAGGGCGCCGGCTGCGAGACCGCGCTCGAGGCGCGCGATCATGGCGTCGATCTCCGCGTCCGATGCTTTTCGAAATGACCAGTCGGGGCGCGGATCGGCCGTGGATTGGCGGGTCGCGTTGATCTCCTCCCACGTTCCTTTCTCGTGCATCACCGAAACGCGCGAGTAGATGTGTCCGACGGTGGCGCCGTAGTTAATCAACGCGCGGCCGTCGCGCGACGCATACCAGTCGTCAATCGGCATCGCGCCGCTTTCGAGCTCCAGCGCCGTCGTCACGCCATCCCTCGCCTGGTAGCGATTGCCCTCCATCGTCTGCCAGTGCGCGTGCGGATCGATGAAACCGGGCGCGACGACGAGGCCCGTGACGTCAACGTTCGTCTTGCCGGTGAGTGGCGTGGCGCTGACCGCGGCGATTGTGCCGCCGCGGATGCCGACATGGCGCACGGCATCAAGCCCCGATGCCGGATCCATCACCCGGCCGCCGGCCAGCACCACGTCAAACGGGCCGGCCGTCTGGGAGGCGGTGACGGCGAAGCCGGCGCTAACGGCAAGCGCGAGAGCGCAGAGGGCGGCGCTCGTAGTCATCCTGGCAGCAGGCGTGATGTTGATCATTGGTGCACATCGTAGGCGAGATCGCGTCCAGCGATGCAACGGCCCCTTATGGATTTGAACGCTCGCCGAATGATTCTTAGTGTCCTCGCCTTTCGCAGTATGCTGCGAGGTTCGCGGTGCTCGGAACGGGCGCCATGAAATGAGCAACGCAGCCATCCGCTAGAGCTGTAACAAACACGCGGCGCCGTGCCGCCAGGAAGGGAAATCGTCATGGTTCGCATGGGTGTCCTGCTGATCTTCGTCGTCGGCGTGGCGTTGCGAACGGCGGCCGGCGGATCCCAACCCGTCGCGGCCCCTCCGAACGTCGTCCTGATCATGACCGACGATGCGGGGTATGGAGATTTCGGCGCTTATGGCGCGACCGATGTGCGAACACCGAACATCGATCGCATCGCGCGCGAAGGCGTCAAGCTGACAGACTTCTACGCCAACGGCGCGACGTGCACCCCTACCCGCGCCGGCCTCATCTCCGGGCGCTGGCAGCAGCGGTTTACGTTGGAACGGCCGCTCGGCGCTCAAGGACAAAAAGACTGGGAGCGCGGATTAGCAGCAACCGGGTCGTCGCTGCCGCAGTTGCTGAAGAACAACGGCTACGCCACGGCGTTGATCGGCAAGTGGCATCTTGGATGGACGCGCGCGTTCAGTCCCATCGCGCACGGCTTTCAATACTTCTTCGGATTCAAGAGCGGCTTCATCGATTATTACCAGCACGTTGCCGGCAGCGACTCGCCCCTCAAAGGCGACCTGTTCGAGAACGACGAGCCCATTGAGGTCGATGGC